>AQTU01000004.1:0-76098 GCA_000385835.1 Streptococcus mitis 13/39
GAGAGGCTTATGACGACCTTTTGCCTGCAGAATTTCAGGAGACAATGACATTGGAAAGGTGTCGATTCTTTAGTCAAAAGTATCCAGAAAATACATTGATTGCGATAGATGGCATGAAGGTAGTTGGTTTTATCAGTTATGGAAGCTTTCGTGATGAGACTATTCAAGCTGGTGAAATTATTGCTTTATATGTTTTAAAAGACTATTATGGAAAAGGTATCGCACAAAAGTTAGTGAAAGGAGCTTTGACTGATCTTGATCATTTTTCTGAAATATTCTTATGGGTATTGAAAGATAATAAGCGAGCCATTGCTTTCTATCAAAAAATGGGTTTTACTTTTGATGGACAAGAAAAAATACTTGAACTTGGAAAGCCTATAAAGGAAAAACGGATGGTGTTCTATTCTAAATAATTTTAAAAAGTAGAAGCTAATAGTACTGGTACTAAGTCTGAAAATGTAATAAATTAGAAAGTGAGTCTATGTATGTCCCGTTCCCAATTAACGATTTTAACAAACATTTGTCTGATTGAAGACCTTGAAACCCAGCGGGTGGTTATGCAGTATCGTTCACCCGAAACCAATCGCTGGTCTGGTTATGCTTTTCCAGGAGGTCATGTTGAGAATGGCGAGGCTTTTGCAGAATCTGTTATTCGTGAAATATACGAGGAGACAGGTCTGACAATTCAAAATCCTCAACTTGTCGGCATTAAAAATTGGCCTCTGGATACAGGCGGGCGCTATATCGTCTTTTGTTATAAGGCGACTGAGTTCTCTGGTACCCTTCGCTCTTCAGATGAAGGAGAAGTTTCTTGGGTGCAAAAAGACCAGATTCCAAACTTGAATCTGGCCTATGATATGTTACCATTGATGGAGATGATGGAAGCTCCGGACAAATCTGAATTTTTCTACCCTCGCCGTACAGAAGACGATTGGGAAAAGAAAATCTTCTAGTCTTTTACTAAATAACCTAGCTGATCTAAGGCCTCCTCGATATAGTGGAGGTCTTGTTGTGTTTCGGCTTCAACTAGGTGGTAATGGATACCATCTGTTAATTCAGACAGAGGTCTAAAATCTGAATGCTCAACTTGTTCTAGAAAATGTTGCACATCTCTACGACAAGACAGTTTCAGCAAGGTTTCAATTTCTCCATAGACGGGATGGTCAATCAAGGTATTTTGAACACGTCCGCCATTATCTACGATAGCAAGGAGTTCTTGACCGATTTCTTCAACTTCATGTTTCACTTTGAAAAGTTTGTGAACATAAGGGTTGGTTTCAATTTGCTTATAGACGTAGCCACGATTGGTGGATAGGATAGGAGCGCCATCGGCTCTTAAAATTGCAATGTCCTGTACAATGACCTGGCGTGTAACATGAAAATGTTCAGCTAAACTTTGGCCATTGAGGGCTTTAGGAGTTTCTTTCAAGAGTTGGAGCAGGGCTTGTTTGCGATCTTTTGTCATAGTTCTTCCTTTTAACGGCGTTTTCGAAGTACTTTATAGACAGCTAGTGCTAATGTATAGTCTACCATACTATGGATAATTGTGCCAAATCCAACCAGCACAAATAGAACATAAAACATATTTTCTACATTGGTACCAGAAGTTGCGTAAAAAACGACACAGGCTAATACTTCAGCAAGGGCATGAACGACAGCTAACACAAAGTTGAAAATCCAGGAAGCTTTTGGTTTATCTAGGGTATCGGGGAATTTTTGTAGGTAAAGAGCCCCCAAAGTTCCAAAAAAGATATGGGAAAAAGCTCGAAAAACAATAACCATGGGATAGCCAGCCATCAAGAATCCAAAACTAGAGGCTAGGATGACAAAAACTGCCATCAAGGGCGACAAGAACATAGCGATAAAAATAGCGATGTGGCTTCCTAAAGTATAGGAAGCAGGTGGAATGACAATCTTAAAAGGCATAACAATTGGAATCAAAATCGCAATAGCCGTTAAGAGGGCAGTCATTGTCATAAATTGTGTCTTTTTCCGTGTATTCATAAGAATCTCCTTTTTGACTGTATATACACTAGTATAGTATAACAAACAAGACAATAAAGCAAGGATTTACTTAAGTTTATAGGCCATTTTAAATTAAATATTGGTAAAGATTTCACTAAAAAAAACTGTATAGAGCAACATCTCCACCTTCAAGCTTGAAAGTGGAGATGTTTTTATTTTTTCAAAGTCTGTAGTCTTGGAACAATAGCTAGAGTAAGAATTGCGGAAATGACTAATTCGGCAATCGAATTTGTTGAGATAACGGTTGCTAGGAGTTTTTGGATATTACCATCAAAGACATTTCCAAAAAGGTAGAAAATTCCACCAAGTACAAAGACTGTGTTGGTAAGTGAACCTAGGGCACCAGCTAAAATCAGACCAGTCTTGTTTTTCATTAGTTTATAGACTAGATAAGGAGTTAAACCAATCAAAATACGTGGGACGATAGCAATGATAGCTGAGTAGATGTTCCCGTTTGGGACGAATGGTGAGAAGAGGTAGCTTGTTGGTAGAATCGTAATAGTGTTAACGGTCAAGCTAAGTAGCCCCATCAAAAATCCAAGTGTAACCCCAACTCGTGGACCGTAAATAATGCTGGCAATAATGACAGGAATATGAACGATGGTCGGTTTGATTGGGAATGGAAAAAGGTTAAAGATAAGTGAGCTCAGAAAGTGTATCACGAGCATGGTTGCAAAAAAGATAGCAATAGGTGCAATGTTAGAGCGTTTTTTCATCGAGAGTTTCCTTTATTCTTTCTAAAATAATTGTGAGGTCGGCTAAAGCTCCTCGTCCATGGTCGCCACAAGCTAGTAGGGATTCCTTAGGAGCAATCAGCTGATAGCCGTAGCTTTCTAATGTTTTCAGATTAGCCTGAGTTGCCGGATGGTCATACATTTTTGTATTCATTGCTGGTGCGATGAGTTTTGGGATATGACTTGGCAAGGCTAGAGCCGTACTGGTCACCATGTTGTCCGCAAAGCCGTGGGCTAGTTTTGCAATAGTGTTAGCAGTTGCAGGGGCCACAATAAATAAATCCGCCTTTTTTCCAAGTTCGATATGATTGACCTGATCAGGATAGGGTTCCTTCATGACATCCAAGTGGACAGGATTCTGAGAGAGTACCTGTAGTGTCAAAGGTTGAATAAACTCTGTAGCAGCCTGGGTCATTAAAACAGTAACTTGATGGCCTTGTTTTTTTAGAGAATTGACTAAATCTGCCGACTTGTAAGAGGCAATTGAGCCCGTTACAGCCAAGAGAATATGTTCCATAGCTTTCCTTTCTAAGAATGGTAGGCTTGAATTTTTTCAAGGAGGAGTTCTGCGATTTCTTCTTTAGTCTGGACTGTTTGAAGCTGATCTTTCTCAACAAAGATTGCTCGGTGCTGATTTGCTGAAATTTGAGTCAGGTCATTTGCAATGATTAAGTCTGCTTGGTTCTTGATAAGACTTTTTCGGGCAATCTCAATGAGATAATCTTCAGAGACATCAACTAGCAGTTTGAAACCAATCAGATGAATAGCAGGATTCCATTCCTTGACTAGAGAGATGATTTTGGGTGTCTTTTTAAGGAACAAAACTTGAACATCATCAGTTGAAGAAATTTTAGCTTGATGATTCTGCTTGCTTAAAAATTCTTCTAGATTGGAGCTAGATTGGACTTCCTTAAGCCCTGTCATATAAACAGGAGTGTAGTCAGAAACAGCCATTGAGTGGATCAAGACCTGATAATCTGTAACACGTTCTTGCATTTCAAGGAGAAGGTCGTTTGTATTGTTAATTTCTTGAATGCTTAGGTTGGGATGGGCTTCTGGCTTTAGAGCTCGTTTTGTTGTTATCAAACAAACTTCATCCCCTGCAGCAAGCAAAGTTTCTGTTATGATTTTCCCCAAGCGTCCTGTAGAATGGTTAGTGATAGAGCGGACGCTATCGATAGCTTCACTGGTACCGCCCGATGTAACTAAAATTTTCATAGCACTATTGTACACAAAAATAAACGGTAAGTAAAATGAAAGTGATAAAAATTTGGTAAAAGGAAAGAATATAGTTTCAAACTATAAAGCCATATAAAATTTAAGAAAGGACTCTAAAAAGCTTAAAAATATGGATATTTACGAACGTTTAGAGAGTTTTAGGATGTTAAAAATCTTGTTTTGTGTTATAATGAATTATCATATAAGAGGTTAGAGGAGTTTTGAATGAAAACAGATATTGAAATCGCACAGAGTATTGAGTTGAAGCCAATCGTTGATGTTGTAGAGAAACTTGGTATTTCTTACGATGATTTGGAGTTGTATGGAAAGTACAAGGCTAAGCTCAGCTTTGATAAAATTCGTGCAGTTGAGAGCAATCCAGTTGGGAAATTGATTTTGGTTACTGCCATCAACCCAACACCTGCAGGTGAAGGAAAATCAACCATTACCATTGGTCTTGCGGATGCCTTGAACAAGATTGGCAAGAAAACCATGATCGCTATCCGCGAGCCATCTCTTGGTCCAGTAATGGGTATCAAGGGTGGTGCCGCTGGTGGTGGTTACGCTCAAGTTCTGCCAATGGAAGACATCAACCTCCACTTTACTGGAGACATGCATGCCATTACAACTGCCAACAATGCGCTTTCTGCCTTGATTGACAACCACTTACACCAAGGAAATGAGTTGGGAATTGACCAACGCCGTATCCTCTGGAAACGTGTTGTGGACTTGAATGATCGTGCACTTCGCCATGTTACAGTTGGGCTTGGTGGTCCTTTAAATGGTATCCCACGTGAGGATGGCTTTGACATTACAGTTGCTTCAGAGATCATGGCCATTCTTTGCTTGGCAACAGACATCGAGGACTTGAAACGCCGTTTGGCTAATATTGTTATCGGTTATCGCTATGATCGTACACCTGTTTCTGTAGGTGATTTGCAGGTTGAAGGTGCCTTGGCTTTGATTTTGAAGGATGCTATTAAACCGAACCTGGTTCAGACAATTTACGGTACACCTGCCTTTGTACACGGTGGTCCATTTGCCAATATTGCTCACGGATGTAATTCAGTCTTGGCAACAAGCACAGCCCTTCACTTGGCTGATTACACAGTTACTGAAGCTGGTTTTGGTGCGGACCTTGGTGCTGAAAAATTCCTTGATATCAAGATACCAAACTTGCCAACATCTCCAGATGCAGTTGTCATTGTTGCAACCCTTCGTGCCCTTAAGATGAATGGTGGTGTGGCTAAAGACGCTCTTACTGAAGAAAACGTAGAAGCAGTTCGTGCAGGTTTTGCTAACTTGAAACGCCACGTTGAAAATATCCGTAAATTTGGAGTACCTGCAGTTGTAGCAATCAATGAATTTGTTTCTGATACAGAAGCTGAAATTGCAGCCTTGAAAGAACTTTGTGCCTCAATCGATGTACCAGTTGAGTTGGCAAGTGTCTGGCTGATGGTGCGGAAGGTGGAGTAGCACTTGCCGAAACAGTTGTTAAGACTATCGCTGAAAACCCAGCTAACTATAAACGTTTGTATGACAATGACCTTTCTGTCCAAGAAAAGATTGAAAAGATTGTTACTGAAATCTACCGTGGTAGCAAAGTAAACTTTGAGAAGAAAGCTCAAACACAAATCGCTCAAATTGTTCAAAACGGTTGGGACAAATTGCCAATCTGTATGGCTAAAACTCAATACAGTTTCTCAGATAATCCAAATGCACTTGGAGCACCTGAAAACTTTGAAATTACCATTCGCGAATTGGTACCAAAATTAGGTGCAGGCTTCATCGTTGCCTTAACAGGTGATGTTATGACTATGCCTGGTCTTCCAAAACGACCAGCAGCTCTCAATATGGATGTTGAAAGTGACGGAACAGTATTAGGCTTGTTCTAGTATAATGCAATTGACTTTAAATGAGTTTGGAGATTTTAATCCAAGCTCATTTTTTATCTAGATATAAGGGGTCGTCTTCTAGACGCAACCAGTCTAGGTAAAGATATTTTCCCTGATTTCTGATATAATAGAAACATTGACTTCAAGAGTAAGGAAGAGAAGATGAACGCATTATTAAATGGAATGAATGACCGTCAGGCTGAGGCGGTGCAAACGACAGAAGGTCCCTTGTTGATCATGGCAGGTGCTGGTTCTGGGAAGACTCGAGTTTTGACCCACCGTATCGCTTATTTGATTGATGAAAAGCTGGTCAATCCTTGGAATATCTTGGCCATTACCTTTACTAACAAGGCTGCGCGTGAGATGAAGGAGCGTGCTTATAGCCTTAATCCAGCAACCCAGGACTGTTTGATAGCGACCTTTCACTCCATGTGTGTTCGTATTCTGCGTCGCGATGCGGACCATATTGGCTACAATCGTAATTTTACTATTGTAGATCCTGGTGAACAGCGAACTCTTATGAAACGCATTCTTAAGCAGTTAAACTTGGATCCGAAAAAATGGAATGAACGGAGCATCTTAGGAACTATTTCCAATGCTAAGAATGATCTGATTGATGATGTGGCCTATGCTGCCCAAGCTGGAGATATGTACACGCAAATTGTGGCCCAGTGTTACACTACTTACCAAAAAGAATTGCGTCAGTCGGAGTCGGTTGACTTTGATGATTTGATTATGCTGACCCTGCGTCTCTTTGATCAGAATCCTGATGTCTTGACCTACTATCAACAGAAATTTCAATACATCCACGTTGATGAGTACCAAGATACCAACCATGCCCAGTATCAATTGGTCAAACTCTTGGCTTCGCGCTTTAAAAACATCTGTGTGGTTGGAGATGCGGACCAGTCTATCTATGGTTGGCGAGGTGCTGATATGCAGAATATTTTGGATTTTGAGAAAGATTATCCCCAAGCCAAGGTTGTTTTGTTAGAGGAAAATTATCGCTCAACCAAAACCATTCTCCAAGCGGCCAACGAGGTCATTAAAAACAATAAAAACCGTCGCCCTAAGAATCTCTGGACCCAAAATGCTGATGGGGAACAAATCGTTTACTATCGTGCCAATGATGAGCTAGATGAGGCTGTATTTGTAGCCAGAACCATCGATGAACTTGGTCGGAGTCAAAACTTCCTTCACAAGGATTTTGCAGTTCTTTATCGTACTAATGCGCAGTCCCGTAATATTGAGGAAGCCTTGCTCAAGTCAAATATCCCTTATACCATGGTTGGCGGAACCAAGTTCTACAGCCGTAAGGAAATCCGAGATATTATCGCTTACCTCAATCTTATTGCCAATTTGAGTGACAATATCAGTTTTGAGCGTATTATCAACGAACCGAAACGTGGAATTGGGCCAGGTACAGTTGAGAAAATCCGTGATTTTGCGAATATGCAGGACATGTCTATGCTAGATGCTTCTGCTAATATTATGTTGTCTGGTATCAAGGGTAAATCAGCCAGTCTATCTGGGATTTTGCCAATATGATTCTCGATTTGCGGGAGCAACTGGAACAGTTAAGCATTACTGAGTTAGTTGAGTCCGTCCTTGAAAAAACAGGTTACGTCGATATTCTTAATGTCCAAGCAACTCTAGAAAGCAAGGCTCGGGTTGAAAATATTGAAGAGTTCCTTTCTGTGACGAAAAACTTTGATGATACCTCTGATGGTCCAGAAGAGGAAACTGGTCTGGACAAACTGAGTCGTTTCTTGAATGACTTGGCTTTGATTGCCGATACAGATTCAGGTAGTCAGGAGACATCAGAAGTGACCCTGATGACCCTACACGCTGCCAAAGGTCTCGAGTTTCCAGTTGTCTTTTTGATTGGGATGGAAGAAAATGTCTTTCCACTTAGTCGTGCGTCTGAAGATCCAGATGAATTAGAAGAAGAACGCCGTCTGGCCTATGTAGGAATTACGCGTGCAGAGAAAATCCTCTATCTGACCAATGCCAATTCGCGCCTGCTTTTCGGTCGTACCAATTACAATCGTCCAACTCGTTTTATTAACGAAATCAGTTCAGACTTGCTTGAATATCAAGGTCTGGCTCGTCCTTCAAATTCAAGCTTTAAGGCATCTTATAGCAGTGGTGGCCTTGCCTTCGGTCAAGGTATGAGTTTGGCGCAGGCCCTCCAAGACCGTAAACGTGGCGCGGCACCAAAAACTATCCAGTCAAGCGGTCTTCCATTTGGTCAATTTACATCTGGGGCAAAATCAGTGTCTAGCGAGGCAAATTGGTCCATTGGAGACATTGCTCTCCACAAGAAGTGGGGAGAGGGAACTGTTCTGGAAGTTTCAGGTAACGGAGCTACTCAGGAATTAAAAATCAATTTTCCAGAAGTAGGTTTGAAAAAACTTTTAGCTAGTGTAGCCCCAATTGAGAAAAAAATCTAATTTTTCATCCTTCTCACGAATAATAAAGTGAGGAGGATTTTTATGTACAGTATTTCATTCCAAGAAGATTCACTATTGCCAAGAGAAAGACTTGCCCAAGAAGGAGTGGAAGCGCTCAGTAATCAAGAATTATTAGCTATTTTACTTAGGACAGGAACACGTCAGGCCAGTGTTTTTGAAATTGCCCAGAAAGTTTTGAACAATCTTTCAAGCCTAACAGATTTTAAAAAAATGACCCTGCAGGAATTGCAGAGTCTATCTGGTATCGGACGTGTTAAGGCCATAGAGTTACAAGCTATGATTGAACTGGGCCATCGTATTCATAAGCATGAGACCCTTGAAATGGAAAGTATTCTCAGCAGTCAAAAGTTGGCCAAGAAGATGCAACAGGAATTGGGCCATAAAAAACAAGAGCACCTGGTGGCGCTCTATCTCAATACTCAAAATCAAATCATCCATCAGCAGACGATTTTTATCGGCTCTGCCACTCGTAGTATCGCTGAGCCGCGAGAGATTCTTCACTATGCCATCAAGCATATGGCAACCTCTCTCATCTTGGTTCATAACCATCCTTCAGGAGCGGTAGCCCCTAGCCGAAATGATGATCATGTGACTAAACTTGTAAAAGAAGCCTGCGAACTGATGGGGATTGTTCTCTTGGACCATTTGATTGTCTCTCATTCTAACTATTTTAGCTATCGCGAAAAGACAGATTTAATCTAAAGTTCATTAACAACATAGTCAAAGAGGTTTTTATCTTTGGGACGATTTTCAAATAGAAATTCTGGGTGCCATTGGACACCGAGAAAGGCAACGTCATTCGTACTCATGACAGCTTCAATGATACCATCATTAGGATCATGAGCCGCAATCTTTAAGTTAGGTGCTAAATCCTTGATACTCTGGTGGTGGAAGGAGTTGATATGGGAGATTTCTCCATAGATTTCTCGAAGAACAGTATCTGGTTCGGTTACCAAGCGCTGGGTTGTGTACTCGGCAGAACAATCCTGCCAATGGTCTTCGATATCTTGATATAAAGTTCCCCCCATGGCAACGTTAAAGAGCTGAGTCCCGCGGCAAACAGAGAAAATTGGCTTTTTCTGTTTAATAGCTTCCTTGATGAGGGCCAGTTCGAAGATATCTCTTTGGAGGTGGTAGTCATCGCTATCAATGGTTTTTGGTTCACCATAGAATTTTGGATCAACATTTTGCCCACCTGTCAAGATGAGCTTGTCAATCATACTGATATAGTGGCATGCCATTTCTTGATCACCAATCGGTAGGATGATGGGAATCCCTCCAGCGTCTTTAACGCCTTCAACAAAGCCTTTTGCTACGTAGCTCATCATGATGTCATCATCTGGATGAGTTTTTTCGTTTCCTGTAATCCCAATAACTGGTTTTTTCATAAAATGATTTTCGCTTTCTAATCCTCTTTTCGCATGAAGTAGAGGAGGGTTTGGAGTTCACTTGTCAAATCAACATACTGAACGACCACGTCTTTTGGTAAATGCAGATGGACTGGTGAAAAACTGAGAATTCCTTTCACGCCAGCATCCACCAAGAGATTGGCAACCTCTTGTGACTTGACGCTGGGAACTGTCAGGATAGCAGTCTTCACATCAGCATCCTTGATTTTATCCTTGATTTGAGAAATTCCGTAAATAGGAATCCCATCAGAAGTTTGGGTACCGACTTCAGGATGGTCATCTAGGTCAAAGGCCATGATAATCTTCATCTTGTTGCGCTCATGGAAGCGGTAGTGGAGAAGGGCACGGCCCATATTTCCAATACCAACCAGCATGACATTGGTAATAGAGTTATCATTGAGTAAATCGGCAAAAAACGTCATCAGTTTTTTGACATCATAGCCAAAACCACGACGACCTAGTTCACCAAAGTAGGAAAAATCACGACGAACTGTCGCTGAATCAATACCAATGGCCTCTGCAATTTGTTTAGAGTTGGCACGTTCAATCTTTTCTGCATGAAATCTCTTAAAATTCGATAGTAGAGAGAGAGTCTTTTCGCTGTAGCTTTTGGAATAGCAGACTGTTTATCTTTCACAAAATCACAACCTTTCTATTCTTCTATTTTATAGAAACATTGTGAAAAAATCAACAAAAACAAGAAAAAACTAAGAAAAATCTTAGTTTTGATGTAAAAAATCTGCATGTGATAGAAAACGGTAGAGGTCTCCGACCAGACCCTGATAAATTTTCTGGTCATTAAAAGTCAGAGAAGTCACATAAAGTGTATCTGGTAGGGTCACACATCCTGACAGAGCCAGCATGAGAGCCTCGTAATCCTCATACTTGAGTGTACGCTCTACATGATAGTTGTCCTTATAGGTCAGTTCAAACATATGGGACCTATCTTTCCGATTTTGTAAAGACACCACGTTCTACCAAGCTATCCATGAGGAAGTAGAATTTTTCCTGATGAATGTGGTGGTCTTCTGATTTGAAAATATCAACTAGACGTAGCCCAAACTTGTCAGTGATATTGATTTTAGCCCCTGTAAGTTCCTTGTTAATGATGATTTTGAGTTGGAAGCCTTCACCACTGTTTGGAACCTTTTCAAGTAGGCGAGTTAGTTCGTAGTTACCAACCTTTGTCTCAAAAAAGGTGTTGTCCTTAAGGGTGAATTTTTTAACAGAAGGACTAAGAGTGTAGTCGTAACGACAATTTTTTAACTGAATGGTTTTTTCAAATGCCATATGGCTAACCTCCGATAATTTCTTTTAAGGTTTTTGCGAGGGTATGTAGGTCTTCAACAGTATTTTCTGGCGACAAACTGATACGAACGGATTCCTTCAAGCGTTCTGAATTTGCCCCGTACATGGCTTCAAGAACATGGCTGGATTGTACAATGCCTGCAGTACAGGCTGAGCCAGTAGAGATTGAAATTCCAGCTAAATCTAGACGAAGGAGTAAGAGGTCGTTTTTCTGGCCAGGAAATCCAATATTGAGAACATAAGGGAGATGATGTTGTCCTCTATTCAAGTAATACTGAACTCCCTCTAGCTCTGCAAGAAAGGCAGTTTCTAGATTTTGTACATGTTGAAAATTGTCTTCTTGCTTTTTTATGTCTTCTTTTAGGGCCGCAAGCATGCCTACGATGGCAGCCAGATTTTCAGTCCCTGCACGTTTTTTCTGTTCTTGGTCTCCGCCATGTAGATAGGAATCAAAATCCATGCTAGATGCGTAGAGAAAGCCGATTCCCTTAGGACCATGGAACTTGTGGGCAGAAGCAGTGAGAAAATCAATGCCCAATTCTTCTGGGTGTATAGGGATTTTACCAATAGCCTGAACTGCATCAACATGATAGGCAGCAGGGTGTTGCTTGAGTATTTGGCCAATTTCAGCAATGGGAAGTAGGTTTCCTGTCTCATTATTGGCAAACATGGTAGAAACCAAAATCGTATCGTCACGTAAGGCCTTTTGAATTTGTTGGGCTGTGATTTCTTGATTTTCTGGTTGGATAATGGTTACTTCAAAACCAAAGTGTTGAACCAAGTAATCAATCGTTTCAAGGACAGCATGGTGCTCAATGGCAGTTGTGATGATATGTTTTCCTTGTTCTTGGTGACGAAGGCAGTAGCCAATGATGGCAGTATTGTTGCCTTCTGTCCCACCAGAAGTGAAAAAGATATGTTGAGGTTTTGTCCCCAGTAACTGAGCTAGTTCCTGACGGGCTTCTCGCAAGAGTTTACCAGCTTGACGACCATGACCATGAATACTAGAAGGGTTTCCGTGGGTTTCTTGCATAACCTTGGTCATGGCTGAAATAGCAACTGCTGACATGGGAGTCGTTGCAGCATTGTCCAAATAAATCAAAGAATCACCTTATTTCTTTTTATTGTAGGCAAAGAGTGGGCTGACTGGTTTTCTTTCGTGAATACGGACGATGGCATCACCAATTAACTCACTAGCAGTGATGTAGCATACGTTTTTAGGAGTTTTTTCTTTTGTTGCTACTGAATCAGTCACAAGAATTTCTTTAATATTAGTTTTGTCAAGAAGTTCAGCAGCTCCTTCGACGAAGAGACCGTGGCTAGAAACAGCATAAATTTCTGTAGCTCCTTCACGTTCAACGATTTTGGCAGCTTCAGAGAAGGTACGTCCTGTATTAAGGATATCGTCAATTAAAATAGCTTTCTTACCTTCAACATCACCGATGATATAACCTTCGTTGCGAGTTGCATCGTCTTGTGGGTAGTCGATAATGGCGATAGGAGCATCAAGATATTCAGCCAAGCTACGAGCGCGTTTCACACCTGAATTCTTAGGGCTAACAACAACAACATCTGAACCAAGTAAGCCCTTATCGCAATAATGTTTTGCAAATAGGGGAACTGTGAAAAGGTTATCAACAGGAATGTCAAAGAAGCCTTGAACCTGAACGGCATGCAAATCAAGCGTAAGGATACGATCGACACCAGCCTTAACTAGCATATTGGCAACTAGTTTTGCTGTAAGTGGCTCACGAGGTGAAGCGATGCGGTCTTGACGTGCATAGCCAAAATATGGAAGAACAACGTTGATGCTGTGGGCACTTGCACGCACACAAGCGTCGACCATGATCAATAACTCCATTAGGTGGTTGTTAACTGGGAAACTTGTTGATTGGATGATGTAAACATCATAACCACGGACACTTTCTTCGATATTTACTTGAATTTCTCCGTCTGAAAATTGACGTGATGATAGTTTTCCAAGTGGGACACCAACAGCTTGAGCAATTTTCTGTGCAATTTCTTGGTTAGAGTTGAGTGCGAAAAGTTTCATGTTTTTTCTATCTGACATTATAGACCGTCCTCTGTAAACTTTATAAATCCTAGTTATATCTGTCTTGCCTATATGAACTGGGATTTTTGTATTTTATCTTTTCTATTTTACCAAAAAATAGAGATTATTTCAGCTATTTTTCATGCTTTTGACAAATCGAACCAATTTTGAAGGAGCTTTTTGATAATCAATCTGATTTTCCTCTAAAAATTGCTGGAAATCTTGTTTCCCTTGCTCGTGATTCTCAACTTCAAGCTCTAATTCGTAATCTGTAGTATCAAAGTACTGACTTTCATCTAGCGCCATGAGACCAATAGCTGTTTGCATTTCATAGCGAAGCGTTTTTAGACAACCAAGAATCTGCCATTCACTTGTTTTAATACCATGTTTCGCCAATTTATCTAATACTAGCCCTTGAGGAAGTTCTTTCTTGCTCAGATAGTACTCTGCATCTTTTAGTTGCAATTTTTGATTGTATTCCATGTTTCCAACGCTTTGTGGGACTTTGAGTGTCAATTCTGCCCAGTCTTCAAAGGTTCGAATGCGCATAGCAACTTTCTTTTCTCGTAGTTCAAAATCAGGCGTGTCGATGTAGTAATTTTTTTGAAGAACAGGAGTGACGTCTGTGAACTGGTCCTTTAGACGATTGTATTCATCTTTTTTCAAGAGTGTTTTCAATTCAATTTCTAAATGTTTCATTTTTCTTACCTTTTCTTTATCGTTGAAAGCGGATTTATGGTATAATAAGCATTGTATTTATTGTATATGAATCTGGAGAAAAAATCAAAGATATTTTTGAAGGATAATATGTGAAAAAGGGAGAATATATGACCTTAGAATGGGAAGAATTTCTAGATCCTTACATTCAAGCTGTTGGTGAGTTAAAGATTAAACTACGTGGTATTCGTAAGCAATATCGTAAGCAAAATAAGCATTCTCCGATTGAGTTTGTGACTGGTCGAGTCAAGCCAATTGAGAGTATAAAAGAAAAAATGGCCCGTCGTGGCATTACTTATGCGACCTTAGAGCACGATTTGCAAGATATTGCTGGTTTGCGTGTGATGGTTCAGTTTGTAGATGACGTTAAGGAAGTAGTGGAGATTTTGCGCAAACGTCAGGATATGAGGATCATACAGGAGCGAGATTACATTACTCATCGAAAAGCATCAGGCTACCGTTCCTATCACGTGGTAGTAGAATATACGGTTGATACCATCAATGGAGCCAAGACCATTTTGGCGGAAATTCAGATTCGTACCTTGGCCATGAATTTCTGGGCAACGATAGAACATTCTCTCAACTACAAGTACCAAGGGGATTTCCCAGAGGAGATTAAGAAGAGACTGGAAATTACTGCCAAAATTGCCCATCAGTTGGATGAAGAAATGGGTAAAATTCGAGATGATATTCAGGAAGCCCAGGCACTTTTTGATCCTTTGAGTAGAAAATTAAATGACGGTGTAGGAAACAGTGACGATACAGATGAAGAATACAGGTAAACGAATTGACCTGATAGCCAATAGAAAACCGCAGAGTCAAAGGGTTTTGTATGAATTGCGAGATCGTTTGAAGAGAAATCAGTTTATACTCAATGATACCAATCCGGACATTGTCATTTCCATTGGTGGGGATGGCATGCTCTTATCAGCCTTTCATAAGTACGAAGCCCAGCTTGACAAGGTACGCTTTATAGGTGTTCACACTGGACATTTGGGTTTCTATACGGACTACCGTGATTTTGAGTTGAACAAGCTAGTGACTAATTTGCAACTAGATACCGGTGCAAAGGTATCATACCCTGTTCTAAATGTGAAGGTCTTTCTTGAAAATGGTGAAGTTAAGATTTTCAGAGCACTCAACGAAGCCAGCATCCGCAGGTCTGATCGAACTATGGTGGCAGATGTTGTGATTAACGGTGTCCACTTTGAACGTTTTCGCGGAGATGGGCTAACAGTTTCGACTCCAACTGGTAGCACAGCCTATAATAAGTCGCTTGGTGGAGCTGTTTTACACCCTACCATTGAAGCTCTGCAGTTGACTGAAATTGCCAGCCTTAATAATCGTGTCTATCGAACGCTGGGGTCATCTATTATTGTTCCTAAGAAGGATAAGATTGAACTTATCCCAACGAGAAACGACTACCATACCATTTCGGTTGACAATAGCGTTTATTCCTTCCGAAATATTGAGAGAATCGAATATCAAATCGACCATCATAAGATTCACTTCGTCGCATCACCTAGCCATACCAGTTTTTGGAATCGTGTTAAGGATGCTTTCATCGGCGAGGTGGACGAATGAGGTTTGAATTTATCGCAGATGAGCATGTCAAGGTTAAGACCTTTTTGAAAAAGCACGAGGTTTCGAAGGGACTCCTGGCCAAGATTAAGTTTCGAGGCGGAGCTATTCTGGTCAATGACCAAGCGCAAAATGCAACTTATTTATTGGATATTGGAGATCGGGTTACCATCGATATTCCCGCTGAGGAAGGCTTTGAAACTCTAGAAGCTATCGAGCGCCCACTGGATATTCTCTATGAGGATGACCATTTTCTAGTCTTAAATAAACCCTATGGAGTGGCTTCTATTCCTAGTGTTAATCACTCCAATACCATCGCTAATTTTATCAAGGGTTACTACGTCAAGCAAGACTATGAAAATCAGCAGGTTCACATTGTGACTAGGCTTGATAGAGATACTTCTGGCTTGATGCTCTTTGCTAAGCACGGCTATGCCCACGCACGATTAGACAAGCAGTTGCAGAAGAAGTCCATTGAGAAACGTTACTTTGCTTTGGTTAAAGGTGATGGACACTTGGAGTCAGAGGGGGAAATTATTGCTCCGATTGCGCGTGATGAAGACTCTATTATCACTAGACGGGTGGCTAAAGGTGGAAAGTATGCTCATACTTCTTACAAGATTGTAGCTTCTTATGGGAATATTCATTTGGTAGACATTCGCCTGCACACTGGTCGAACCCACCAAATCCGAGTCCATTTTTCTCATATCGGTTTTCCTTTGTTGGGAGATGACTTGTACGGTGGTAGTCTAGATGATGGAATTCAGCGTCAAGCCTTGCATTGCCATTACCTATCCTTTTATCATCCATTTTTAGAGCAAGACTTGCAGTTAGAAAGTCCCTTGCCGGATGATTTTAGCAACCTTATTACTCAGTTATCAACTAATACTCTATAAAAACTGTTTCAGAGTATAATTATTATCTTAAAGGAGAAAACTCATGGAAGTTTTTGAAAATCTAAAAGCCAACCTAGTTGGCAAAAATGCTCGTATCGTTCTCCCTGAAGGGGAAGAGCCTCGTATTCTTCAAGCGACTAAACGCTTGGTAAAAGAAACAGAAGTGATTCCTGTTCTGCTTGGAAATCCTGAAAAAATTAAAATTTATCTTGAAATCGAAGGCATCGAAGATGGTTATGAAGTCATCGATCCTCAACACTACGATAAATTTGAAGAAATGGTTGCTGCTTGGTAGAACGTCGCAAGGGCAAAATGTCTGAAGAAGATGCACGCAAGGTTTTGGTTGAAGATGTCAACTATTTTGGTGTGATGTTGGTTTACTTGGGTTTGGTTGATGGAATGGTTTCAGGTGCGATTCACTCAACAGCTTCAACAGTTCGTCCAGCTCTTCAAATCATCAAAACTCGTCCAAATGTAACGCGTACTTCAGGTGCCTTCCTCATGGTTCGTGGCACGGAACGTTATCTATTTGGAGACTGTGCCATTAATATCAACCCAGATGCAGAAGCCTTGGCTGAAATTGCCATTAATTCAGCAATCACAGCTAAGATGTTTGGCATCGAGCCTAAAATTGCTATGCTAAGCTATTCTACTAAAGGTTCAGGATTTGGAGAAAGCGTTGATAAGGTTGTTGAAGCAACTAAAATTGCTCACGACTTGCGTCCTGACCTTGAAATCGATGGTGAGTTGCAATTTGATGCGGCCTTTGTTCCAGAAACTGCAGCTCTGAAAGCTCCTGGAAGTACAGTAGCTGGTCAAGCAAATGTCTTCATCTTCCCAGGTATCGAGGCAGGAAATATCGGCTACAAGATGGCTGAGCGATTGGTGGATTTGCGGCTGTTGGGCCTGTTCTACAAGGTTTGAATAAGCCAGTTAATGACCTTTCTCGTGGATGTAATGCAGATGATGTTTACAAGTTAACCCTTATCACAGCAGCTCAAGCTGTTCATCAATAAGATTTAGTCCTCTTTCCCTTGGGAAGAGGTTTTTTATACTCAATGAAAATCAAAGAGCAAACTAGGAAACTAGCCGCAGGCTGTACTTGAGTACGGCAAGGCGACGTGACGTGGTTTGAATTTGATTTTCGAAGAGTATTAATACTAGGAAAAGGACAGTTAGAATCTTCTGTGTTATACTAGAGATATGTTAGATTTGAAAGAATACGGTATCGTCATGTGGCCGGAGGAGAAGATCATTTCTTTCCGTGAAAAACTTCTCACTTGGTATGATGAAAACAAAAGAGATTTACCCTGGCGAAGAAGTAAAAATCCTTATCACATCTGGGTATCTGAAATTATGCTCCAGCAGACTAGGGTGGATACGGTTATTCCCTACTATGAACGATTCTTGGAATGGTTTCCAACAGTGGAAAGTTTGGCAACTGCGCCTGAAGAGCGTTTGTTGAAGGCTTGGGAAGGTTTGGGTTATTATTCTCGAGTACGCAATATGCAGGCTGCAGCCCAGCAGATTATGACAGACTTTGGTGGTCAATTTCCAAATACCTATGAAGGAATTTCCAGTTTGAAAGGGATTGGTCCTTACACTGCAGGAGCGATTTCCAGTATTGCTTTTAACTTGCCTGAGCCGGCTGTAGATGGTAATGTCATGCGGGTGCTAGCCCGTCTGTTTGAAGTCAACCACGATATTGGGATTCCAAGTAATCGTAAAATTTTTCAGGCAATGATGGAAATCTTGATTGACCCAGAAAGGCCTGGTGACTTTAATCAAGCCTTGATGGACTTGGGCTCAGATATTGAGGCACCTGTAAATCCCAGACCAGAAGAAAGTCCAATTAAGGATTTTAGTGCAGCATATCAGAATGGAACCATGAACCGTTATCCAATCAAGCTCCAAAGAAAAAGCCTGTTCCTATTTATCTTAAAGCCTTAGTTGTGAACAATTCTCAGGGACAATTTTTACTTGAAAAGAATGAAAGTGAAAAGCTATTGGCAGGTTTTTGGCATTTCCCACTGGTAGAAGTAGATGACTTTTCGCAAGAGGAGCAGTTTGACCTCTTCCATCAGGTTGCAGAAGAAAATGTGAACTTTGGTCCCAGTCCAGAAGAGAGTTTCCAGCAGGACTATGACCTAGATGTTGATTGGCTTGATATTTATTTTGACACTGTTAAGCATGTCTTTAGTCATCGCAAGTGGCATGTTCAAATTGTAGCAGGTCAGGTGACTGACTTCCATGATTTTTCAGATAGGGAAGTTCGCTGGCTTTCACCAGAAGAGTTTAAGAATTACCCACTTGCCAAACCCCAACAAAAAATCTGGCAGGCTTATGCACAAGCCAACTTAGACAGTAGTAAAGATTAGCTATTATGTCTTCTTGCTATTTTTTGGTATAATAGTAGAGAAAAAGGTGAACAAATGAAAAAAATATTAATTGTAGATGATGAAAAACCAATCTCGGATATTATCAAGTTTAATATGACCAAGGAAGGTTACGAGGTTGTAACTGCTTTTAACGGTCGTGAGGCACTAGAGCAATTTGAAGCAGAGCAACCAGATATTATTATTTTGGATTTGATGCTTCCAGAAATTGATGGTTTAGAAGTTGCTAAGACCATTCGCAAGACAAGTAGTGTGCCTATTATCATGCTTTCTGCTAAAGACAGTGAATTTGATAAGGTTATCGGTTTAGAGCTTGGTGCAGATGACTATGTAACCAAACCCTTCTCAAATCGTGAGTTGCAGGCGCGTGTCAAAGCTCTTCTCCGTCGCACGGACTTGGTTTCTGTAGATAATCAAGAGTTAGATGAAAAGAAAACCCAACCCTTGCAAATTGGGGACTTGGAGATTGTGCCAGATGCCTATGTGGCTAAAAAATATGGTGAAGAACTAGACTTAACCCACCGTGAATTTGAACTCTTGTACCACTTGGCTTCTCATATTGGTCAAGTGATTACCCGTGAACACTTGCTTGAAACGGTCTGGGGTTATGATTATTTCGGAGATGTTCGGACTGTTGACGTAACTATCAGACGTTTGCGTGAGAAGATTGAAGATACACCAAGTCGTCCAGAGTATATCCTAACACGTCGCGGTGTTGGTTATTATATGAGAAATAATGATTGAATTTATTAGAAAAAATATTCTTACTAGTGATTTTATCTTCATTTTAATTTTATTGGGTTTTATCTTGATTGTTACCTTGCTTTTGCTAGAAAATCGGCGAGATAATATTCGGTTGAAGCAAATCAATCAAAAGGTAAAGGACCTGATTGCAGGAGATTATTCTCAGGTATTGGATATGCAGGGAAGTTCTGAAATCACTAATATTACCAATAATCTCAATGATTTATCAGAAGTAATTCGCTTGACTCAAGAAAATCTTGAACAAGAGAGTAAACGATTGCACAGTATCCTATCTTACATGACGGACGGAGTCCTTGCGACCAATCGTCGTGGCAAGATTACTATGATTAATGACATGGCTAAGACACAGCTAGGTGTTCGGAAGGAAGATGTTCTAAACAAAAGTATCCTTGAATTGCTTAAGATTGAAGATGAGTATGAACTTCGTGATTTGATTACCCAAGTTCCTGAGCTAATGATTGATTCTCAGGATGACAATGGTGAATATCTGAGCCTTCGTGTACGTTTTGCCTTGGTTCGTCGTGAGTCTGGCTTTATTTCTGGTTTGGTTGCTGTTTTACACGATACGACGGAGCAGGAGAAGGAGGAGCGAGAACGGAGACTCTTTGTTTCCAACGTTAGTCATGAGTTACGGACGCCTCTGACTAGTGTAAAATCCTATCTTGAAGCCTTGGATGAGGGTGCCTTGTCAGAACCTGTAGCACCAGATTTTATAAAGGTATCTCTAGACGAAACAAACCGTATGATGCGGATGGTGACAGATCTTTTGCATCTCTCTCGTATTGATAATGCAACCAGTCACCTAGATGTGGAACTGATTAACTTCACAGCTTTTATTACCTTTATTCTTAACCGTTTTGATAAGATGAGGGGACCAGATGAAGAGAAGAAATACGAATTGGTTAGAGATTATCCGATTACCTCTGTCTGGATTGAAATTGATACAGACAAGATGACACAGGTGATTGATAATATACTCAACAATGCCATTAAATATTCTCCAGATGGTGGAAAAATCACAGTGACCATGAAGACAACTGATGATCAGATGATTTTGTCTATCTCAGACCAAGGATTGGGTATTCCTAAGCAGGATTTGCCACGTATCTTTGACCGTTTCTACCGTGTGGATCGTGCTAGAAGTCGTGCCCAAGGTGGAACAGGATTGGGACTGTCTATTGCCAAAGAAATTATCAAACAACATAATGGTTTTATTTGGGCTAAAAGTGAATATGGTAAGGGATCAACCTTCACCATTGTGCTCCCTTATGATAAGGATGCAGTGAAGGAAGAGGTATGGGAGGACGAAGTAGAAGACTAGAATGAGTGAAACAGGCTTTAAATACAGCATTTTAGCGTCGGGTTCCAGTGGAAATTCCTTTTATCTGGAAACCACAAAAAAGAAACTTTTAGTGGATGCGGGCTTGTCGGGTAAGAAAATTACCAGCCTACTTGCTGAAATAAATCGCAAGCCAGAAGACTTGGATGCCATCTTGATTACGCATGAGCATTCTGACCATATCCATGGAGTCGGTGTGTTGGCTCGCAAGTATGGTATGGATTTGTATGCCAATGAAAAAACCTGGCAAGCTATGGAAAATAGCAAGTATCTCGGCAAGGTAGACTCTTCGCAAAAGCATATTTTTGAAATGGGTAAAACCAAAACCTTTGGAGATATCGACATAGAGAGTTTTGGTGTAAGCCATGATGCAGTCGCACCGCAGTTCTATCGCTTTATGAAGGATGACAAGAGTTTTGTCCTTTTGACAGATACAGGTTATGTTAGTGACCGTATGGCAGGAATTGTTGAGAATGCAGATGGCTATCTTATCGAGTCCAACCATGATGTAGAGATTTTGCGAGCAGGTTCTTACGCTTGGCGACTCAAACAACGGATTCTATCGGATCTGGGTCACCTTTCTAACGAGGATGGCGCTGAAGCTATGATTCGTACTTTAGGAAATCGCACTAAGAAGATCTACCTTGGGCATTTATCTAAGGAAAATAATATCAAGGAACTGGCTCACATGACCATGGTCAATCAGCTGGCACAGGCTGATCTAGGTGTAGGAGTAGACTTTAAGGTATATGATACCTCACCAGATACCGCAACACCATTGACAGATATATAGAAAGAACGCTAAGAAGGTGTTCTTTTTATATTGACTGAACACCTAAAAAGTAATACAATGGTGTTACTATTAAAAAAGGGAGTGCAAAAGATGACTACTATTACATTAAAAGTTTCTGAAGCTGACAAAACATTTATGAAAGCAATGGCTAAGTTTGAAGGAGTTTCCCTGTCGGAACTTATCCGCACCAAAACTCTTGAAGCTCTAGAAGATGAATACGATGCTTGTGTGGCAGATTTAGCCTATCAAGAGTATTTAGAAGACTTGGAAAAAGGAGTTGAACCCATTACTTGGGAAGAAATGATGCATGATTTAGGCTTGGAGGATGAATAATTTGTATAAATTAGTTCCAACAAGACGTTTCATCAAGCAATTGAAAAAATTGGATCGTTATACGCAGAAGATAATTACAAACTATTTACAAACCAATGTTTTGGAAGACCCAAGACGACACGGAAAGGCTTTGGTTGGTAATCGCGTTGGTCAATGGCGCTATAGAATTGGTAATTATCGAGTTATCGTACAAATTGTAGATGATGAATTAGTCATTGCTACTTTAGAAGTTGGTCATCGGAGAGATATTTATTGAATTAAAGTTGAGTAATAACAGTATAGAAAGTGAGGAGAGTAAAATTTGAAGAAAAAATGGTTTTTTGCAGATTATTATGATACAACAATTATTTTACTTGCTTTAATCTCTGTTATTCTGGTATTACTTGGATTTGCTGAGATGATTGATTTGGACAATCCGCCTTATAGTATTGTTGATTTAGTAATCTGGGGTGTTTTTGTAATTGATTATAGTTGGCGCTTTTTTACTACTAAAAGAAAATGGCGCTTTATTCTAGAAAATATTTTTGACTTATTGGCTATTCTCCCTTTAAATGCTATTTTTACAGTTTTCCGATTAGGTCGTATCCTTCGTTTAGCTAAACTAACAAAATTACTGAAACTGACTCGTTTACTTAGAATAATTGGACTTACAGGTAAATTAGAAAGAAAAATTAGCAGTTTCTTACGGACAAATGGCCTGATTTATATCTTGTATGTTAATATCTTTATCGTGCTAGTAGGAAGCTCAATTTTATCTGTAGTTGAAGAAAAATCCTTCTCAGATAGTCTTTGGTGGGCCCTTGTGACTGTAACGACAGTTGGTTATGGGGATATTATTCCCACTTCGATTTTTGGTAAATGGTTAGCTGTTTTATTAATGCTTGTCGGTATTGGAACAATAGGAATGTTAACGAGTGCCTTGACGAACTTTTTTGTAAAAGATAATCCAGATGAACAGATAAAACTTGATAAACTCCAAGACGAATTATTGAGCCAAAGAATATTAATAGAGAAACAATCTGAGAAAATCGAAGAACTGCATCGGATGATACAAGATTTGCTTGAAAAAAGGTAATTTTGACCATTTAAAAACCACTCGATGAGTGGCTTTTTTACAATCCTGCAAATTCTTTGATTTCTTGCGCTGACATTGAAGAGTCGCAACGGACATTGATTTGTCCATCTGTAATGTGAACGAAGCCTGGTACAGTTGGAATTCCGTAGTGTGAGCGGAATTCTTGCAACTCATTGAGTTGGCTTGCTTCTTCACTATTAATGAAGTAGATATGGGCTTTGGTTTCAGATACGACACCTGCTAAGGTACCAGCAAATTTACGGCAGTAAGGGCAAGTTTTACGACCGATAAAGAAGGTTGCAGTTTCTTTTTTATCAAGAGCTTCTTGCGCACGCGCAACTGTAGTGACTTCAAGATCTTTGATGTTATCTAAAAATTGTTCCATGAGATTACCTCGCTTTCATTGATAAGTCTAGTATGCCATAAAGTTTCTAAAATTGCTTAGATTTGATACGAAAAAAAGATGAGATTGGTTGGTCTCATCTTTTATAGGGCCTTATTTTACAAAAGCATTGATTTCTGCTTCGATATTAGCAATCTTAGTTTGTGATTCTTCATTAGTTTCACCTACAACTGCAATATAGAACTTGATTTTTGGTTCTGTACCTGAAGGGCGAACGGCAATCCATGAACCGTCAGCAAGTGTGTATTTCAACACATCACTTGGAGGAGTTGTCAAGTTTGTAACAGTACCGTCAGCAGCAGTAGCTGTTTGAGCTTTAAAGTCTTCTACGACAGTGATAGCTGTTGCGTTCCATTCTTTTGGAGCATTGTTGCGGAATTTAGCCATAATCGCTTTGATTTGTTCAGCACCATCAACACCTGAAAGGGTAACAGAGATAGTCTTTTCAGCATAGTAGCCGTACTCTTTATAGATTTCTTCGATACCGTCAGCAAGAGTCAAACCACGAGAACGGTAGTAAGCAGCAAGTTCAGCAACGACAAGAACGGCTTGGATAGCGTCTTTATCACGTACGAATGGTTTAATCAAGTAACCGAAGCTTTCTTCAAATCCCATCATGTAAGTGTGATTGTGTTTTTCTTCGAATTCTTGGATTTTTTCAGCGATAAATTTGAAACCTGTCAAAACGTTGAACATGGTTGCGCCGTAGCTTTCAGCAATTTTTGTTACCAAGTCAGTTGATACGATAGATTTGCAGAGAGCCGCATTTTCAGGAAGAGTTCCTGCGTTTTTGTGTGCTTCCAAGATGTATTTAGCCATGATAGCACCGATTTGGTTACCTGAAAGGTTGAGGTAGCTACCATCTTTTTGAAGAACTTCAACACCAACACGATCAGCGTCAGGGTCAGTTGCCACAAGAACATCTGCACCAACTTGACGACCAAGTTCTTCAGCAAGGGCAAAGGCTGCTTGGCTTTCTGGGTTTGGAGATTTTACAGTTGAGAAGTCAGGATCGGCAGTTGCTTGCGCTTCAACGACTTGAACAGAGTCAAATCCTGCTTGGGCAAGAGCGCGACGAGCCAACATTTCACCAGTACCATGAAGTGGTGTGTAGACAATCTTCATGTCTTTACCGAATTCTTCAATCAAGGCTGGGTTGATGTTTACGTCCTTAACTTCTTTGAGGTATTCAACATCGACAGCTTCGCCGATAACTTCAATTAAGCCAGAAGCTTTTTCAGCTTCCACATCAGCAACTTCTACCGCAAATGGATTTTCGATTGCACGGATATATGTAGTCAAAGCGTCTGCGTCGTGTGGAGGCATTTGTCCACCGTCTTCACCGTAAACCTTGTACCCGTTAAATGGTGCAGGGTTGTGACTGGCTGTGACCATGATACCCGCGAAACAGTTGAGGTGACGAACTGCAAATGATAGTTCTGGAGTTGGACGGAGGCTTTCAAATACGTAAGATTTGATGCCGTGTTTAGCAAGAACTGCCGCAGATTCAAAGGCAAACTCAGGTGAGAAGTGACGGCTATCGTAGGCGATTGCTACACCGCGTTCTTTTTCATTTCCACCTTTTGACTCAATCAAACGAGCCAAACCTTCAGTAGCTTGGCGAACAACGTAGATGTTGATGCGGTTTGTACCAGCACCAATCAAGCCACGCATACCTGCGGTACCAAATTCAAGATTTGTATAGAAGGCATCTTCCTTAGTTTTTTCATCCATATTTTCCAAATCTTGACGAAGATAGTCAGGAAGCTCCGCAAAATCAACCCATTTCTGGTAATTTTCTTGGTAAGACATTAAAATTCTCCTTTTTGTAAATTGTTTTAACCGTTCACATTATAGCACTTTTTAGCATTTTAGTAAAACGGTAGCATAATTTTCAGAAAAGTGGTGTCATCTGCCGGTTTATCAAGTCTTGAATGCCTTAGGGAAACATGCTATACTGTTTGTATGATTATTTTACAAGCTAATAAAATTGAACGTTCTTTTGCAGGAGAGGTTCTTTTTGATAATATCAACCTACAAGTTGATGAACGAGACCGGATTGCCCTTGTTGGGAAAAATGGTGCAGGTAAGTCTACTCTTTTGAAGATTTTGGTTGGAGAAGAGGAGCCAACTAGTGGAGAAATCAATAAGAAAAAAGATATTTCTCTGTCTTACCTAGCTCAAGATAGCCGTTTTGAGTCTGAAAATACCATCTACGATGAGATGCTTCATGTCTTTGATGACTTACGTCGGACGGAGAAACAACTTCGTCAGATGGAGTTGGAGATGGGTGAAAAGTCTGGTGAGGATTTGGATAAACTGATGTCAGATTACGACCGCTTATCTGAAAATTTTCGCCAAGCAGGTGGCTTTACCTATGAAGCTGATATTCGAGCGATTTTAAATGGATTCAAGTTTGACGAGTCAATGTGGCAGATGAGAATTGCTGAGCTTTCTGGTGGTCAAAATACCCGTCTGGCGCTGGCCAAAATGCTTCTTGAAAAGCCAAATCTCTTGGTCTTGGACGAGCCAACTAACCACTTAGATATTGAAACTATAGCCTGGCTAGAGAATTACCTAGTAAACTATAGCGGTGCTCTCATTATTGTCAGCCACGACCGTTATTTCTTGGACAAGGTTGCGACAATTACGCTGGATTTGACCAAGCATTCCTTGGATCGCTATGTGGGGAATTACTCTCGTTTTGTAGAGTTGAAGGAGCAAAAACTAGCTACTGAGGCAAAAAACTATGAAAAGCAGCAGAAGGAGATCGCTGCTTTGGAAGACTTTGTCAATCGTAATTTAGTCCGTGCTTCGACGACCAAACGTGCCCAATCTCGCCGTAAACAACTGGAAAAAATGGAGCGTTTGGACAAGCCTGAAGCTGGCAAGAAATCAGCCAATATGACCTTCCAGTCTGAAAAAACGTCTGGTAATGTTGTATTGACTGTTGAAAATGCGTCTATTGGCTATGATGGGGAAGTCTTGTCACAACCGATTAACCTAGACCTTCGTAAGATGAATGCTGTCGCCATCGTTGGTCCAAATGGTATTGGCAAGTCAACCTTTATCAAGTCTATTGTGGACCAGATTCCTTTTATTAAGGGTGAAAAGCGCTTTGGTGCCAATGTTGAGGTTGGTTACTATGACCAAACCCAAAGCAAGCTAACACCAAGTAATACTGTATTGGATGAACTCTGGAATGATTTTAAACTGACACCAGAAGTTGAAATCCGTAACCGTCTAGGTGCCTTCCTTTTCTCTGGTGATGATGTTAAAAAATCAGTCGGCATGCTGTCTGGTGGGGAGAAAGCTCGTTTGCTTCTTGCTAAACTGTCTATGGAAAACAACAACTTCTTGATTCTGGACGAGCCGACCAACCACTTGGATATTGATAGCAAGGAAGTGTTGGAGAATGCCTTGATTGACTTCGATGGAACTCTTCTATTCGTTAGCCATGACCGTTACTTTATCAATCGTGTGGCAACTCATGTTTTGGAATTGTCTGAGAAGGGTTCGACCCTCTACCTTGGAGATTACGACTACTATGTCGAGAAGAAAACAGAAGTAGAAATGAGCCAGACTGAGGAAGCTTCAACTAACGATCAAGCCAAAGAAGAAAGTCCTGTGAATGATTATCAGGCCCAGAAAGAAAGCCAAAAAGAAGTTCGCAAACTCATGCGACAAATTGAAAGTCTAGAAGCTGAAATTGAAGAGTTAGAAAGTCAGAGTCAAGCCGTTTCTGAACAAATGTTGGAAACAAACGATGCAGACAAATTGATGGAATTACAGGCTGAGCTGGACAAAATCAGCCATCGTCAGGAAGAAGCTATGCTTGAGTGGGAAGAATTATCAGAGCAGGTGTAAAAATATTTCTTTCTTACAATCAAAACTTATCATTTTTTCCGCCCTTCTCGTTTGTGAGGAGGGCTTAGTTTATGGTAAAATGGTTTTATGAATAAAAGAATGAATGAGTTGGTCGCCTTGCTCAATCGCTATGCGGCTGAGTACTATACCAGCGATAATCCGTCGGTTTCAGATAGTGAGTATGACCGCCTTTACCGAGAGTTGGTTGAGTTAGAAACTGCTATCCAGATCAAGTGTTAGCAGACAGTCCGACCCATCGTGTTGGTGGCAAGGTTTTAGATGGTTTTGAAAAATACAGTCATCAGTATCCTCTTTATAGTTTGCAGGATGCTTTTTCACGTGAGGAGCTTGAAGCTTTTGATGCGCGTGTTCGTAAGGAAGTGGCCCATCCAACCTATATTTGTGAGCTGAAAATCGATGGCTTATCTATCTCGCTGACGTATGAAAAGGGGATTTTGGTTGCTGGGGCAACACGGGGAGATGGTTCAATTGGTGAAAATATCACGGAAAACCTCAAGCGTGTTAAGGACATTCCTTTGACCTTGCCAGAAGAATTAGATATCACCGTTCGTGGGGAATGTTATATGCCACGCGCTTCTTTTGATCAGGTTAACCAAGCTCGTCAAGAAAATGGAGAGTCTGAATTTGCCAATCCTCGTAATGCGGCAGCAGGCACCCTGCGACAGTTGGATACAGCAGTAGTAGCCAAGCGCAATCTTGCAACGTTTCTCTATCAAGAAGCCAGCCCGTCAACTCGTGATAGTCAAGAAAAAGTGTTGACGCACCTTGAACAACTAGGTTTTGTGGTCAATCCTAAGCGAATCTTGGCTGAAAACATAGATGAAATCTGGAATTTTATCCAAGAAGTAGGACAGGAACGGGAGAATCTGCCTTATGATATCGATGGTGTGGTGATCAAGGTCAATGACCTAGCAGGTCAAGAAGAACTTGGTTTTACAGTTAAAGCTCCCAAGTGGGCTGTAGCCTATAAGTTCCCTGCAGAAGAAAAAGAAGCACAACTCCTATCAGTTGATTGGACAGTTGGCCGTACCGGTGTTGTGACTCCAACTGCTAATCTGACCCCTGTTCAGCTAGCTGGCACAACTGTTAGCCGTGCGACCCTGCACAATGTGGATTATATTGCTGAAAAAGATATCCGCAAAGACGATACGGTCATTGTATATAAGGCTGGTGACATCATCCCTGCCGTTTTACGTGTGGTAGAGTCCAAACGGGTTTCTGAAGAAAAACTAGATATCCCTACAAACTGCCCAAGTTGTGACTCTGACTTGTTGCACTTTGAAGATGAAGTGGCTCTCCGTTGTATCAATCCGCGTTGCCCTGCTCAAATCATGGAAGGTTTGATCCACTTTGCTTCTCGTGATGCTATGAATATTACAGGACTTGGTCCATCTATTGTTGAGAAGCTCTTTGCTGCTAATTTAGTCAAGGATGTAGCGGATATTTATCGTTTGAAAGAAGAAGATTTCCTCCTTTTAGAAGGGGTTAAGGAAAAATCCGCTTCTAAACTGTATCAGGCCATCCAAGCATCTAAGGAAAATTCTGCCGAGAAGCTCTTATTTGGTTTGGGAATTCGCCATGTAGGAAGCAAGGCCAGTCAGCTCTTACTCCAACATTTCCATTCAATTGAAAATCTGGCTCAGGCAGATCCAGAGGAAGTGGCTAGTATTGAAAGTTTGGGTGGTGTGATTGCCAAGAGTCTCCAGACTTATTTTGCGACAGAAGGCTCTGAAATTCTACTCAGAGAATTGAAAGAAGCTGGGGTCAATCTGGATTATAAAGGTCAGACTGTAGTGGCAGATGCGGCCTTGTCAGGTTTGACCGTTGTATTGACTGGAAAATTGGAACGGCTCAAGCGCTCAGAAGCTAAAAGTAAACTCGAAAGTCTGGGTGCCAAAGTTACAGGTAGTGTTTCTAAAAAGACCGACCTCGTCGTTGCAGGGGCAGATGCTGGAAGTAAACTGCAAAAAGCACAAGAACTTGGTATCGAGGTTCGAGATGAAGTTTGGCTAGAAAGCCTGTAATAATCGTTTAAAAACTGAGTTTAGATAATATGACTATGTTTGTTAATCGGGACAAAATCGGTAAAGAATTTATTAGAAAAATAGAAAGAAAATAGAAGTAAAAAGGAAAAATAAAAAATGTATAACTACCCTATGCGCATTCATTACCATCGTAAGAATGGTGAATACGACACTTGCTCTTTTGTGAAAAGTCAGGATCAACGGATCGATTTGTTAACCTATAAAGAAGATTATTTTGGTGCCTTATTTAGTTTCGAACACCCAAGTTCCCATGCCTTAGAAAGCTTGAATTTTGTGGTTCATACCGGCCAAACCAGTAAAGAATATGCTATCCGTTTTAATCACTATCCCCTCTTAACAGAAGTCTGGATTTTGGAAGGGGATGACAGAATTTATTATTCTGAAAATCCTGCTATTGCCAGTCCTTTCTATAAGAATCAAAATCCTTTTGCCTTTGACAAGGCCATTAATAGTGCTAGTTTTGACCATCATTGGGGTTACCAAGGAGAATTGGGCTGCCGTGTAGAGGATAATCAAGCTCATTTTACTCTCTGGGCTCCAACAGCGACAGAAGTGCAGATAGTT
Source organism: Streptococcus mitis 13/39 (assembly GCA_000385835.1). Lineage (GTDB taxonomy): Bacteria > Bacillota > Bacilli > Lactobacillales > Streptococcaceae > Streptococcus > Streptococcus mitis_AI. The sequence goes on from AQTU01000004.1 coordinate 29,912, forward strand.
GTTTATGAATCAGCTGCTAACGATGCACCAGTTTGGAAAACTTTTGAGATGGAAAGAGGCAATAGCTACTCCTATAATCATAAGGACAATACTATTGGTGTCTGGAGTTTGGATGTTGAGGAAGATTTAACTGGTAAGGCTTATCAGTATCAGGTCCAATTCCCCCATCACCAAACATTGACTCGCGACCCATACACAATTGCTACCAGTCCTGATGGCAAACGTTCAGCTATTCTGAGCCATGCAGAAAAGCAAGTTGAAAACTTTGAGGTTAAGCACGGTTCTGAGGCTACTTGGCGCTTGGAAAATCCATGTAAGGCAGTTATTTGTGAAATGCACATTCGTGATTTGACCAAATCACCGACCTCAGGTGTGGATGAACATCTTAGAGGAACTTTCTTGGGTGCTGCTCAGACTGGAACGGTTAACCAGTACGGTCAGGCAACTGCTTTTGATTATATCAAAGAGATTGGCTACAATTATGTTCAATTGCAACCAATTGCAGACCGTCACAAAGAATACGATGAGGATGGGAATGTAACCTACAACTGGGGTTATGATCCACAAAACTATAATGCACCAGAAACGAGCCTTTCAACCAATCCAGATGATCCAGCACAGGTTATTCGTGATTTGAAGACCATGGTTCAAGCCTATCACGATGCTGGCATTGGTGTCATTATGGATGTGGTCTATAACCATACCTTCTCAGTTGTTGATGCACCTTTCCAAACAACTGTCCCTGATTACTATTATCGTATGAATCCAGACGGTACCTTCCAGAATGGAACGGGTGTTGGAAATGAAACAGCCAGTGAACACGAAATGTTCCGCAAGTATATGATTGATTCTCTTCTATACTGGGTGCAGGAATACAATATTGACGGCTTCCGTTTTGATTTGATGGGGATTCATGATGTCAAGACCATGCAGATGATTCGTCAGAGCTTGGATGAAATTGACCCTAACATTATCCTTTATGGAGAAGGTTGGGATATGGGAACAGGTCTTGCCCCTTATGATAAGGCTAAGAAGGACAATGCCTACCAGATGCCTAACATCGGTTTCTTTAATGACAATCAGCGTGATGCTGTCAAAGGTGGAGAAGTTTATGGTGCTATCAAGTCAGGTTTTGTTAGTGGTGCTGCTACAGAGCCAATTCTTGCCAAAGCAATTCTAGGCAGTCGTGAATTAGGAACCTATACACATCCAAATCAAGTGCTTAACTATGTAGAGGCCCATGACAATTACAATCTTCACGATTTGTTGGCAACCCTACATCCAGACCAAAGTTCAGAGCAAATCATGCGCAAGCTCGAAACTGCCACAGCCATGAATCTACTCATGCAAGGGATGGCCTTTATGGAAATCGGTCAAGAATTTGGTCGTACCAAACTGGTTGCGACTGGTGAAAATGGTGAACTGACCCATGATGATAGAGAACGTGCTATGAATAGCTATAATGCTCCTGACAGTGTGAACCAAGTGAACTGGAACTTGCTTAATGAGCGTCAAGACAGTATTGAGTTTATCCGTCAGATGATTCGATTGAAGACAGAAAGCAGTGCCTTTTCTTACCCAACTTATGATGAGATTTACCATCATGTTTTTGTTCATTCAGCCAACGAACATAGTGGTTGGATTGTCTATGAGATTCAAGGGGAAGAACATTTACTGGTTGTATTTAATGCTAAAGGGCAAGACTTCCAGTTTGAAAATGCTGGAAATCTAGAACTATTGGTGACCAATAGCCATTTAAGTGATAAAGACATGGTTGGTGGCGTCAGTGCCAGCGTCTTTAAAGTTTTGTAGGATAGAGTTACAATTTAAATTCATTTGTGGTGCTTTATCTGTTAATAAAATCAGGAGATTCGTTTCCTGATTTATTTTTTTACTTAAAATTATATTTTTGTTAGCTAAATAACGAACTTTATGATAGTATTATAAAAAAACAATTCGTTTTCAAAGCATTTCTGAAAATTTCTTGATTTACAAGTGAACACATCAGTGAATTTGTTGAAGACTTTCAAAAAATTTTTTTGCAAATTCCGTAATTTACTTGAATCTTCCCTAAAAAGGTAGTATAATAAATCTATAGAAAACGCTTACAGAATTAGGAGGGTGTATGGATAAGAATAATGCTTTAAAAACCTTTATGACAGGTGAAAATTTTCACCTCCAGCACTATCTGGGAGCTCATAGGGAAGAAAAAAATGGTGTGTATGGCTACACTTTTCGTGTATGGGCACCCAATGCTCAGGCTGTTCACTTAGTAGGGGATTTCACCAATTGGGTTGAAAATCAAATTCCGATGGAACGGAATGAATTTGGAGTTTGGGAAGTCTTTACCAGTCTTGCTCAAGAAGGCCAAATTTATAAGTACCATATCACGCGTGCAAATGGTCATCAGCTGATGAAGATTGACCCTTTGGCTGTTCGATATGAGGCACGACCTGGTACTGGTGCTATTTTAACAGATATTCCAGAAAAGAAATGGAAGGATGGTCTCTGGCTAGCTCGTAGAAAACGCTTGAGCTTTGAAGAGCGTCCTGTCAATATTTACGAGGTCCATGCTGGGTCTTGGAAGAGAAATCCTGATGGCAGCCCTTATAGTTTTGCTCAATTGAAAGATGAGCTGATTCCTTACTTGGTTGAGATGAACTATACTCACATTGAGTTTATGCCCTTGATGTCTCACCCTCTCGGTTTGAGTTGGGGTTACCAGCTTATGGGTTACTTTGCTTTAGAGCATGCCTATGGTCGTCCTGAAGAGTTTCAAGATTTTGTTGAGGAATGTCACTTAAACAATATAGGCGTCATTGTGGACTGGGTACCTGGTCATTTCACTATTAACGACGATGCCTTGGCCTATTATGATGGAACACCGACTTTTGAGTACCAAGACCATAATAAGGCTCACAACTATGGTTGGGGAGCACTCAATTTTGACCTTGGAAAGAATGAAGTCCAGTCATTCTTGATTTCTAGCATTAAGTTCTGGATTGATTTTTACCATCTAGATGGTATTCGGGTAGATGCAGTTAGCAACATGCTCTATCTTGATTATGATGATGCACCATGGACGCCTAACAAGGATGGTGGCAATCTAAACTACGAAGGCTATTATTTCTTAAAACGCTTGAATGATGTCATTAAACAAGCTCATCCAGACGTTATGATGATAGCTGAGGAAAGTTCATCTGCTACTCAGATTACTGACACTAAGGAATCAGATGGTCTTGGGTTTGACTACAAATGGAATATGGGTTGGATGAATGACATCCTCCGTTTCTATGAAGAAGATCCGATTTATCGTAAGTACGACTTTAATCTGGTGACTTTCAGCTTTATGTATGTCTTCAAGGAGAATTATCTCTTACCATTCTCGCATGATGAAGTGGTTCATGGTAAGAAGAGTATGATGCACAAGATGTGGGGAGATCGCTACAATCAATTCGCAGGCTTGCGCAATCTCTACACTTACCAAATTTGTCACCCTGGTAAAAAATTGCTCTTCATGGGTAGTGAATATGGGCAATTTCTAGAATGGAAATCTGAAGAACAGTTGGAATGGTCAAACCTAGAAGATCCAATGAATGCTAAGATGAAGTATTTCACTTCTCAGCTAAACCAGTTTTATAAAGACCACCGCTGTCTGTGGGAAATTGATACCAGCTATGATGGTATTGAAATCATCGATGCGGATAATAGAGACCAGAGTGTTCTTTCCTTCATCCGTAAGGGTAAGAAGGATGATATGTTAGTCTGTATCTTTAATATGGCACCTGTTGAACGAAAAGATTTTACAATCGGACTTCCTGTTGCAGGGATTTACGAAGAAGTCTGGAATACTGAGTTGGAAGAGTGGGGAGGCGTTTGGAAAGAACATAATCAAACTGTGCAAACGCAAGAAGGACTATGGAAAGATTATGAGCAGACCTTGACCTTTACCCTACCGGCTATGGGAGCAAGTGTTTGGAAAATCAAACGCCGCTTGAAACCTACTAAAACCGTAACAACTAAAAACCAAAAAGGAGTAGAAAATGAAGAATGAAATGTTAGCTTTGATTCTTGCTGGTGGGCAAGGAACTCGTCTCGGTAAACTCACTCAAAGCATTGCAAAACCAGCTGTGCAATTTGGTGGGCGCTACCGTATCATTGACTTTGCTCTTTCAAACTGTGCCAACTCAGGCATCAACAATGTTGGAGTCATTACACAGTACCAACCACTTGCTCTCAACAACCATATTGGGAATGGTTCAAGTTGGGGACTAGACGGTATCAATTCAGGTGTCTCTATTCTTCAACCTTATTCTGCAAGTGAAGGAAATCGTTGGTTTGAGGGGACTAGCCACGCTATTTACCAAAATATCGACTATATCGACAGTGTTAATCCTGAGTATGTCTTGATTCTATCTGGGGACCACATCTACAAAATGGATTATGATGATATGCTCCAGTCTCACAAGGATAATAATGCTAGTTTGACAGTCGCAGTTCTTGATGTTCCTCTGAAAGAAGCTAGCCGTTTTGGTATCATGAATACAGATGCAAACAATCGTATTGTTGAATTTGAAGAAAAACCAGCTCAACCTAAATCTACCAAAGCTTCTATGGGAATCTATATCTTTGATTGGCAACGTCTCCGCAATATGCTTGTTGCTGCTGAAAAGAGCAATGTTGATATGTCAGACTTTGGTAAAAATGTCATTCCAAATTACCTTGAGTCAGGTGAAAGTGTTTATGCCTACGAATTTAATGGTTACTGGAAAGACGTCGGTACGATTGAGTCGCTTTGGGAAGCGAATATGGAGTATATTTCTCCAGAAAATGCCTTGGATAGCCGAAACCGTCAATGGAAGATCTACTCAAGAAACTTGATTTCACCACCAAACTTCCTTGGGGCAAATGCTCAGGTGGAAGATTCCTTGGTCGTCGATGGCTGTTTCGTAGATGGAACTGTTAAACATTCTATCCTTTCAACAGGTGCGCAAGTTCGCGAAGGGGCAGAAGTAGTAGATTCAGTTATCATGAGTGGTGCCATTGTCGGTCAGGGAGCTAAAATCAAACGTGCCATTATTGGTGAAGGTGCAGTTATTTCTGATGGTGTCGAAATTGATGGAACAGAAGAAGTACAAGTTGTAGGATATGATGAAGTAGTGGGGGTAGCAACAGATGAAGATTGATAAATATTCTGCCATTTTAGGAAACACAGTTGGTTTTCATGATATGTCAACACTGACAGACCACCGTCCAGTAGCTAGTTTGCCATTTGGTGGTAAATATCGCTTGATTGACTTCCCACTTTCAAGTCTTGCTAATGCTGGGGTCCGTAGTATTTTTGGTATTTTCCAACAAGACAATATCAGCTCAGTCTTTGACCATATCCGTTCTGGTCGTGAGTGGGGCTTGTCAACTCTTCTTAGCCACTACTATCTAGGTATTTACAATACCCGTGTGGAAAGTAGTACAGTTGGAAAAGAATACTACCAACAGCTTCTTACTTATTTGAAACGTTCCGGCTCAAACCAAACAGTTTCACTTAACTGTGATGTTTTGATTAATATTGATCTGAACCAAGTATTCCACCTACACACTACAACAAAAGGTCCAATCACTGTAGTTTATAAAAAACTACCTAAAAAAGATATTTCAGAAGTAAATGCAATCTTGGAAGTAGATGAAACAGACCATGTTCGTTCTCATAAACTCTTTGATAGTAAATCATCAGATGAAGTTTACAATATGTCGACAGATATCTTTGTCGTAGATACACCTTGGTTGATTGAACGCTTAGAAGAAGAAGCTAAGAAAGAACATCCAGAGAAATTGCGTTATGTTTTACGAGATTTAGCTGCAAAAGAAGGGGCTTTTGCCTACGAGTACACAGGTTATCTGGCAAATATTCATTCTGTAGAGTCTTATTACAAAGCTAACAAAGATATGCTTGAATCACAAAAATTCTACTCTCTCTTCTCACCAAATCAAAAGATTTATACAAAGGTCAAAAACGAAGAGCCAACTTATTATGCTAATACATCTAAGGTAAGCACTTCTCAGTTTGCCTCTGGTAGTATTATTGAAGGTCAAGTGGCTAATTCTGTTTTATCACGTAATATTCATGTCCATAAGGATAGCTTGGTTAAAGATAGCATCTTATTCCCTCGTGTTGTTATTGGAGAAGGTGCTCAGGTAGAATATGCTATTTTGGACAAGGGCGTTGAAGTTGCGGATGGAGTTGTGATCCGTGGAACTGCAGAACATCCAGTCGTCGTTAAGAAAGGTGCTAAAGTAACAGAGGATATTCATTCATGAAAATTTTATTTGTAGCAGCTGAGGGTGCACCCTTTTCAAAAACAGGTGGTTTGGGAGATGTCATTGGCGCTCTTCCTAAATCACTAGTAAAAGCAGGACATGAAGTTGCAGTAATTCTCCCCTACTATGATATGGTGGAGGCTAAATTTGGAAATCAGATTGAAGATGTTCTTCATTTTGAGGTGAGTGTTGGTTGGCGCAGACAGTATTGTGGAATTAAGAAAACCGTCTTAAATGGTGTAACCTTCTACTTCATTGACAACCAATATTATTTCTTCCGTGGTCATGTTTACGGTGATTTTGATGACGGAGAACGCTTTGCCTTTTTCCAACTGGCTGCCATTGTGGCTATGGAAAAGATTGACTTTATTCCTGACCTTCTCCATGTTCATGACTACCATACAGCTATGATTCCTTTCTTGTTAAAAGAAAAGTACAACTGGATTCAAGCCTATCAAGGAATAAAAACTGTTTTAACCATTCATAATTTGGAATTCCAAGGACAATTTTCAGAAGGAATGTTGGGTGATTTGTTTGGAGTTGGCTTTGAACGTTATGCTGATGGTACCCTTCGCTGGAACAACTGTCTGAACTGGATGAAGGCAGGTATTCTCTATGCGGATCGTGTTTCAACTGTCTCGCCTAGCTATGCCCATGAAATTATGACTAGTCAGTTTGGATGTAACTTGGATCAGATTCTTCGAATGGAGTCCGGTAAAGTTTCTGGTATCGTGAATGGGATTGATGCTGATCTTTATAATCCTCAGACGGATGCTCTTTTAGACTATCATTTTAATCAGGAAGATTTGTCTGGTAAAGCCCAGAATAAGGCAAAATTGCAAGAAAGAGTTGGCTTACCCGTTAGGGCTGATGTTCCACTGGTGGGAATTGTTTCTCGTTTGACACGTCAAAAAGGTTTTGATGTGGTGGTCGAAAGTCTTCACCATATCTTGCAAAATGATGTTCAGATTGTTCTTTTGGGAACTGGTGATCCAGCCTTTGAAGGAGCTTTCTCATGGTTTGCTCAAATATTTCCAGACAAGCTATCAGCAAATATCACTTTTGATGTCAAACTAGCTCAAGAAATCTACGCTGCTTGTGATCTCTTCCTCATGCCGAGTCGTTTTGAACCGTGTGGCTTGTCTCAGATGATGGCTATGCGTTACGGAACCTTACCATTGGTCCATGAAGTTGGCGGCTTGCGAGATACCGTTCGCGCTTTCAATCCAATCGAGGGAAGCGGTACTGGCTTTAGCTTTGACAATCTATCTCCTTACTGGTTAAATTGGACTTTCCAAACAGCATTGGACTTGTATAGAAACCATCCTGATGTTTGGAGAAATCTACAAAAACAAGCTATGGAGTGTGATTTCTCATGGGATACAGCCTGCAAGTCATATCTTGACTTGTACCATAGTTTAGTTAATTAATAGATAAAATCGTATGATGACTTCATACGATTTTTGGGCTGTTTAGAGAGGAGAACTGATGTCTCAAGTAAAAGGTTTGTGTGTTATGGATGTTGATGGAACCTTAATCCTAGAAGAAGCGATTGATCTTTTGGGAAGAGAGGTAGGTCGTGAGGAGGAAATTTCGCAGATTACAAGTCGGGCAATGCGAGGAGAGTTGAACTTTGAAAGAAGTTTACGAGACAGAGTTTCCTTGTTGGAAGGCCTTCCTATTTCGGTCTTTGATACAGTCTTCAACTCTATTCATCTATCGCCAAATGCCCAGGAATTTATTTCCATTCTCCAAAAGAATGGGATCCTAGTTGGTCTGGTGTCCGGTGGCTTTACACCAATCGTTGAGACACTAGCTAAATCCCTTGGTATTGCCTATTTCTCTGCCAACCAACTAGAAGTCAAAGGTGGCTTTCTAACAGGGAAATTAGTTGGACAAATTATTAGTCCCGAGGTTAAAAAAGAGACTCTGGAACAATGGAGAGAGAAACTAAAACTTCCTAAAGAAAGAACGATTGCAATCGGTGATGGGGCTAATGATCTATTTATGTTGAAGTCAGCAGGACTGGGAATCGCTTTTTGTGCCAAAGAAGTGCTTAAAAAAGAAATATCGAATCATGTTGATAAGAGGGATTTTTTAAAAGTTCTTCCTTTGATTGACTGTTTAGAATGAGGGAAAATATGAAGATTGTAATTGCACCAGATTCATTTAAGGAAAGCTTGTCCGCTGAAGAGGTAGCTGAAGCTATAAAAAGAGGCTTCCAACAATCGATAGCAGATGTAGAATGTCTCCTCTGCCCTGTTGGTGATGGGGGAGAAGGTACTGTAGATGCTATCCGACATTCTCTGGACCTTGAAGAAAAATGGATCCAAGTGACAGGCCCTTTTGGCCAAAAAGAAGCCATGCGCTATTTTCAAAAAAGTCAACTGGCACTATTTGAAGTCGCCGACTTGGTTGGCCTTGGAAAGATTCCGCTAGAAAAACGAAATCCACTGCAAATCCAAACTTGTGGAATAGGGGAATTGATTCGTCATCTCATTGTTAAAGGGATTAAAGATATCTATATCGGTGTTGGTGGTACGGCCAGTAATGACGGAGGACTGGGGATTGCTGCTGGTTTAGGTTATCGATTTTATGATAGGGATGGAAATGTCTTGCCGGCTTGCGGTCAGTCCTTATTAAACTTAGCTTCTATGTCAACAGAAAATCGCTATGAAATTCCTGAAGATGTTCAAATTCGTATTTTAGCAGATGTCGTGAGTCCCTTATGTGGTCCTCAAGGTGCGACCTACACTTTTGGAAAGCAAAAAGGTTTACATCCTACTATGTTTGCAGTCGTAGATCAGGCAATCCAAGATTTTTATGAAAAAGCCTCACCTGTAACATTGGAAATTAAAGGAGCAGGAGCTGGTGGAGGCATTGCGGGCGGTTTGTGTGCCTTTGCTCAGGCAAGTATCGTATCTGGAATTGATACCTGCTTGAACTTAATTAACTTTGATAAGAAAGTTTCAGATGCTGACTTGGTAGTTGTAGGAGAAGGAAGGCTAGATCGTCAAAGTTTAGCAGGTAAAGCGCCTATTGGTGTTGGAAAAAGAACCCCTGTCGGAGTTCCTGTCATTGCTATTTGTGGTAGTCTTGCTGAGGATTTACCTTCCCTACCATTTGAGAATATTCAAGCTGCCTTTTCTATTTTGGAGAAAAGTGAGCCTCTAGAAGATAGTTTGAAAAATGCCAGTCTCTATCTGGAGCGCACGGCTTCTAATATTGGGCATTTATTAAATATGCACAAGATTTAGCCAAACCATTTCTTCCAGATGGATGTTTTGGCTGGTTCTTCCTTTTTAACTTCCCAAAGTTTTGCAAAAGCAAGTCGAAGGTCCTTTTCTTCTACTTGTACTGGTGCATTGCTATGGATAATCAGGCCAAAAGGAGAAGAAGTATGCTCTTCAGATACAATGGTAGCTTGACTATCAGTTTCTTTAGCTTCTTTTAAGTAGAAAACTTGCTTGTCAAATTCGATATTTGGTGAAATCTTCACAAATAGTGGCTCTGCTTTTTCCTGAAGGTTTTCTAAAATAGATAAAAAGCCTTTTTCTAGCTGAGGGCTATTTGCTGTGTCAATATCTGCATATCCAAGAACTCTTTCCTCAAAAGTGCCAAGATAGCGTCTTTGCTCATCTGGATTTAATTTTGGGCCACCATGAGCTTTTTCAAGTAATTGTTTTGATAAATCTGTCATAAAAACAGTATATCATAAAAGTTAGAATAAAACAGACAAAAGAAAGCGATTACTTTATAAAGTTAAGGAAAATTTGCACAAAGATAACGTTTTTTCTTGAAAAAGGAGGGGTTTTAAGGTATTATAGAGGTGTAAAAAATTTAACTCATAAGGAGAGTAAAAAATGTCAATTATTACTGATGTTTACGCTCGCGAAGTCCTAGACTCACGCGGTAACCCAACACTTGAAGTAGAAGTTTACACTGAATCAGGTGCTTTCGGACGTGGTATGGTTCCATCAGGAGCTTCTACTGGTGAACACGAAGCAGTTGAACTTCGCGACGGTGACAAATCTCGTTACGGTGGTCTTGGTACACAAAAAGCTGTTGACAACGTAAACAACATCATTGCTGAAGCTATCATCGGCTACGATGTACGTGACCAACAAGCTATCGACCGTGCTATGATCGCTCTTGACGGTACTCCTAACAAAGGTAAATTGGGTGCTAACGCAATCCTTGGTGTGTCTATCGCTGTAGCTCGTGCTGCTGCTGACTACCTTGAAATCCCACTTTACAGCTACCTTGGTGGATTCAACACTAAAGTTCTTCCAACTCCAATGATGAACATCATCAACGGTGGTTCTCACTCTGACGCTCCAATCGCTTTCCAAGAGTTCATGATCGTGCCTGCTGGTGCGCCATCATTCAAAGAAGCTCTTCGTTGGGGCGCTGAAATCTTCCACGCTCTTAAGAAAATCCTTAAATCTCGTGGTCTTGAAACAGCCGTAGGTGACGAAGGTGGATTCGCTCCTCGTTTTGAAGGAACTGAAGATGGAGTTGAAACTATCCTTGCTGCTATCGAAGCTGCTGGATATGTTCCAGGTAAAGACGTATTTATCGGATTTGACTGTGCTTCATCAGAATTCTACGATAAAGAACGTAAAGTTTACGACTACACTAAATTCGAAGGTGAAGGAGCAGCTGTACGTACTGCTGCAGAACAAATCGACTACCTTGAAGAATTGGTAAACAAATACCCAATCATCACTATCGAAGATGGTATGGATGAAAACGACTGGGACGGTTGGAAAGCTCTTACTGAACGTCTTGGTGGTAAAGTTCAATTGGTTGGTGACGACTTCTTCGTAACAAACACTTCTTACCTTGAAAAAGGTATTGCAGAAGGTGCTGCTAACTCAATCCTTATCAAAGTTAACCAAATCGGTACTCTTACTGAAACATTCGACGCTATCGAAATGGCGAAAGAAGCTGGTTACACTGCCGTTGTATCACACCGTTCAGGTGAAACTGAAGATTCAACAATCGCTGACATCGCAGTTGCAACTAACGCAGGACAAATCAAGACTGGCTCACTTTCACGTACAGACCGTATCGCTAAATACAACCAATTGCTTCGTATCGAAGACCAACTTGGTGAAGTAGCTGAATACCGTGGATTGAAATCATTCTACAACCTTAAAAAATAAAATAGTTCAGTGAACTATTTTATCCCGAACCTTGAAATTCAAAAGTTCGGCCGTTGATTTAACAACGTTTCTAGCCCATCGGATTTTATCCGAAGGGCTTTTTTTCTGTTCAGGGGGCAAAAAGGGGGCAGTGTTTATGGTATAATAGAAAAAATACGTGAATTAGAAAGAAATTATGTCTAAAGAAATTGATATTGAGTACTACCACCAGCTAGCCTTACAAAAGCAGAAGGAACACCGTAAAGTTTTAGCCAATTTAAAGAAAAAGCCACCAAAAAATTTAGATAAGATAGCCCAGCAGATACACCAAGAAGTCTTTGAGGAGATTGATTGTACCGCCTGTGCCAACTGTTGTAAGACTTTGGGACCTGACTTTAAAGAAGCGGATATTACACGAATCGCTAAGTACTTTAAGATGAAATTACCAGCTTTTGAAGCGGAGTTTCTGCAGGTAGATGAAGATGGTGATAAGGTTTTTAAATCCATGCCTTGTCCCTTTCTAGGAGGAGATAATCTCTGTTCCATCTATGATGTTCGTCCAAAGGCCTGTCGTGAATTCCCCCATACAGATCGAAAAAAGATCCATCAAATCAACCATTTGACGATTAAGAATACCTTGACCTGTCCAGCAGCCTATCTCTTTGTTGAGAAATTAAAGGATAAGTTATAGAGATTTAAAGGATAAAAAATCTCTAATAATAACTAGAGATATGAAGGGAGAACTCTGTGCCTAGACCGAAAACAAAAGAGGAGCTAGTGCTGGCCTCTAAGGAAAACTATGAAAAGCTCAATCGTTTCATCTCCCAACTAAGTGAAGATGAGCTACAGACTCCTTTTTATTTTTCAAGAGACCAAAAGAAAAAGGAAGCTCACTGGAAAAGGGATAAGAATATAAGAGATATTATGATCCATCTCTATGAATGGCAGCAGTTACTTTTGACTTGGGTCCATTCTAATCAAAAGGGTCATGAGAGACCTTTTCTCCCTGAACCTTATAATTGGAAAACTTATGGACAAATGAATGTCGCTTTTTGGAAGAAGCACCAGAAAACGTCCTTAGAAGAAGCGACTAGACTCCTAGAACAATCACGTAGAGAGGTTTTAGAGTTGATAGAAGTTTTTAGCAATGATGAACTATTTACTAAAGGCATCTATAAGTGGATCGGTGGGACAAGTTTAGGTTCCTACTTTGTCAGTAGCACCTCCAGTCACTATGATTGGGCTCTGAAAAAACTCAAAGCACATCAAAGAAATTGTAAGAATAGCTAGTTGAAGTGCTATTGAAATTCACCAAAGCTCCTTCTAAGCTTCGAAAAGCTTCATTATCGTCATTTTTGGACTATTCTAGCTTTAGAATTCTTTAAAAATTAAAATTTAAGGTTATCATGAACTTAGAAATATATTTATATCGAAGGAATTGAACTATTTGACGCATATAATGCCTTGATTCTGAGAAATGTTGACCAGAAACTGGTTCGAATTGCTTTTTTCTGATATAGGATGATAGATAGATGAGATGATGAAAATACAAAAAGAGAAAGTTAGAAAAGAGTTGGTGTCCTTCTGTTTGGAAGAGTTGACAGCTGTCCTTTCCTTTTGGTCTTGTTTTTTCTTTTGAAAAATCGGCTTGCTGATTGGAATAGTCTAGTAGTCATTCTCTATCTTTTGTCTTTACTGACATTTATTTTGCTTCAAGGTTCAATCTATTGGGCGATTTTGATTAGAAAACTATCGAAATTTCAGTTCGGAAGCGCTAGTGTCCCCAAACTATATGGTGGTTTCAGAATACTAGTCCTTGTTTTACTTATTTCAGGCTTTCCTTTTATTGTCTGGAATACACAGAGTTTCCAAGTGACTATTATAACCACACTAATACAGCTTTTTGTACTAATCGAATGGATAAATTATTATCTCCTACGTTTATCCTATAGTCTGAACCCACTTGTTTTATGGAAACGAATTGTGAGAATTACTTATTAAAACAACTAATGCAGTTAGTCGCTTTTTATTTAAGCAGTATGTTATAATGTGAATAGAAATGTATTATTTATGGAATAGGAACTGATAACAAATGATAAATTTTCGAGATTATTTTTCTATTTTCAATAGAAAACAATATCCAAATTTCAAAAGTTCTAGTGAAGATATCTTACTTGATGAAACCGGTCCGTGTTTATGTTTATCAGGAAAAATATTTAATGATTGTTGTAGAAAAAAATGGGAAGAGGCTTGTAGACTTCCAGAAATTGAACGGGAAAAAAGACTAAGTGAATTTTATCAACTTTCTTTATATGAGAAGGACCATCATATTGCACCAAAGTCAAATAGTGTGATCTTTGAAAAAGATTCAAGAGGAAAAAAGAAAAGAATCAAATATTGTACTGCGAAAAAAATTTACTCAAAAGACTGTGAGGATCTTATAAAAAATGCTCATACATTGTCAAGAGGAAACAATTTTAAAAGTTTGACTGATGAAAATTCTGTATACACTTTTAATGAACACGTTCCAATTATATTCTGGAATATTGATAAAATTGATTCTTGCTATATTAATCAAAAAGTTGAAAATCAAGCTAGTGCTTACCCCATTTATTGCAATAAACATGATACTTTAATTTTTAAGGAAATTGAACAAGCAGGAAAGTCTCCATTTGAAAATACTTACATAGAAAATATTGAGTACGCAATTAAAAGTTGCTCTTTCGAACTATACTACAAGGTTTTAAATTTGAAGTATTTAGCATACATATTTGAAAATGAACCTTTAGTGTTAGATCGTAACTTTAATAATAGTTATTTTTTAACTCAAAAGTATATGTTTGAAACTAATAATGTATCTAATAAATTATTAGATTTACATAAAAAATATTTTCAAAAGGGATATAAGTTCAAGAAATTTAAAACAGTTGTTATTAATATCCCTTCAAAAAAAATTGAATGTACATTGTCAGAAATGCTGAAAGTTGATGGAATAAATGTTTTTATTAATATGATAAATTGCCCTTTGCCTAAAATAATTATTTCTTGGTATGATAATGGTCAAGTGTGTAATCGTGATTGGGAAGAATGGGTGAACTTAATACTAATGAATTCAACTAATATTTTTTTAGTAATCAATTTATCAGTGGTTTAGATCAATACGAAAAAACGTACCTATACCTCAATCACAGAAGAACTTCCGAACTTTCTCAAGAACAACAAAATTTTTTAAAAATAAACGATAAATTATTAAAAGGGATAATTAATAAATTATGTAATCTCTCCCCCTTTTAGTTTTCTTACCTCCTATAGAAAGGAAAACTCTCAAATTGTCCTACAAATTTCTACTCTTCGACCTCGACCACACCTTGCTTGATTTTGATGCCGCTGAGGATGTGGCTTTGACGCAACTTCTAAAAAAAGAAGGGGTTGCAGATATTCAGTCTTATAAAGACTATTATGTTCCTATGAACAAGACTCTCTGGAAGGACTTGGAGCAAAAGAAAATCAGTAAACAAGAGCTGGTTAACACGCGCTTTTCTCGTCTATTTGCTCACTTTGGACAGGAAAAAGACGGTAGTTTTCTAGCCCAGCGTTACCAATTTTACCTCGCTCAACAGGGACAAACTTTTTCAGGCGCTCATGAACTCTTGGATATCCTCATCAATCGAGATTATGCCTTGTATGCTGCGACAAATGGCATTACTGCCATTCAGACAGGGCGTTTGACTCAATCTGGTCTAGCACCTTATTTCAATCAAGTTTTTATCTCAGAACAGTTTCAAACACAAAAGCCTGATGCTCTCTTTTATGAAAAAATTGGTCAACAGATTGCAGGGTTTAGCAAAGAGAAAGCTCTGATGATTGGAGATTCTCTAACCGCCGACATTCAAGGTGGCAATAATGCTGGGATTGACACGATTTGGTACAATCCTCATCACCTCGAAAATCACACACAAGCCCAGCCGACTTACGAAGTCCATTCTTATCAAGACTTGCTGGATTGCTTATATAAACTGTAAAAAGTGGTTTAGATAGCCACTTTTTGCTATAATAGAGGCAGTAAAAAAGAAGGAGTCGGCTATGGAACACTCGTCTTGGCATGCTTTGATTAAGGCGCAATTACCTGAGGGTTATTTTGGGAAAATCAATCAGTTTATGGAGCAGATCTATGCTCAGGGGACTATTTATCCACCCAAGGAAAAGGTTTTTCAGGCCCTCTTGACAACACCGCTTGAAGACGTTAAGGTGGTGATTCTAGGGCAAGATCCCTATCATGGGCCAGGTCAAGCGCAGGGCTTGAGTTTTTCTGTACCGGACTCTATCCCAGCTCCACCATCCTTGCAAAATATCTTGAAAGAATTGTCAGATGATATCGGGGTTAAGAAATCTCATGATTTGACAGCTTGGGCTGAGCAAGGAGTCTTGCTTCTTAATGCTTGTTTGACGGTTCCTGCTGGACAGGCCAATGGTCATGCTGGGCAGATATGGGAGCCTTTTACAGATGCTGTGATTCAGGTGGTCAATCATCTAGATAGACCAGTCGTTTTTGTACTCTGGGGAGCCTATGCACGTAGGAAGAAGGTCTTGGTTACCAATCCTCATCACTTGATTATCGAATCAGCCCATCCCAGTCCTTTGTCAGTTTATAGAGGATTTTGGGGTTCAAAGCCTTTTTCCAGGGCCAATACATTCTTAAAAGAAACAGGACAAGAGCCAATTGATTGGCTTAGATAAGGAGAAGATATGCCTCAGTTAGCGACGATTTGCTACATTGATAACGGGAAAGAATTGCTTATGCTCCACCGTAATAAGAAGCCAAATGATGTTCATGAAGGGAAATGGATTGGTGTGGGTGGTAAGCTAGAGCGAGGCGAGACACCTCAGGAATGCGCAGCGCGTGAAATACTCGAAGAAACAGGACTGAAAGCCAAGCCAGTTCTAAAAGGTGTTATCACTTTTCCTGAATTTACACCAGATTTAGACTGGTACACCTATGTTTTTAAGGTGACGGAGTTTGAGGGTGAATTGATTGATTGCAACGAGGGGACGCTAGAATGGGTTCCCTATGATGAGGTTTTGAGCAAGCCGACTTGGGAAGGTGACCATACCTTTGTTGAGTGGCTTTTAGAGGATAAACCCTTCTTTTCAGCCAAGTTTATTTATGATGGGGATAAATTGTTGGATACCCAAGTCGATTTCTATGAATAAAGGAGAAAGCAGATGCTACTAATCAAAAATGGTCGTGTAATGGATCCTAAGTCTGGTTTGGATCAAGTGTGTGATGTCTTAGTTCAAGATGGGAAAATTATCCAAATTGCGCCTGAGATCAAAGAAGAAGGAGCAGAAATAATTGATGCTACTGGTCTTGTAGTTGCTCCTGGCTTGGTCGATATTCATGTTCATTTCCGTGAACCTGGTCAGACCCACAAGGAGGATATCCATACTGGTGCCCTAGCAGCCGCTGCAGGTGGTTTTACAACGGTTGTCATGATGGCTAATACTAGTCCAACTATTTCAGAAGTGGAGACTTTACAAGAAGTTCTCCAGTCAGCTGCCAAAGAGAAGATCAATGTTAAGACGGTTGCGACCATAACTAAGAATTTTAATGGGCAAGATTTGACTGACTTTAAGGCACTCTTAGAAGCTGGAGCTGTTGGTTTCTCAGACGACGGTATCCCACTTGAAAGTAGTAAAGTTGTCAAGGAAGCCATGGAGGAAGCCAAAAAGCTTAATACCTTTATTAGTCTTCATGAGGAAGATCCAGGTTTGAATGGGATTCTTGGCTTTAATGAAAATGTTGCTAAAGAGCATTTCCATATCTGCGGTGCGACTGGGGTGGCTGAGTATGCTATGATGGCGCGTGATGTCATGATTGCCTATGCAACCAAAGCCCATGTTCATATTCAGCATTTATCTAAGGAAGAAAGTGTTAAAGTAGTGGAGTTTGCTCAGGGATTGGGTGCGCAAGTCACAGCAGAAGTAGCGCCACAGCATTTCTCCAAGACGGAAGCACTCCTCTTGACTCAAGGTAGCAATGCCAAGATGAATCCACCGCTTCGTTTGGAATCAGACCGTCGTGCTGTTATCGAAGGTCTCAAGTCAGGCGTCATCACAGTTATCGCGACTGACCACGCGCCTCACCATGCGGATGAAAAAAATGTCGAAGATATTACCAAAGCGCCATCAGGTATGACTGGCTTAGAAACATCTCTATCTCTCGGTTTGACTTATTTGGTGGAAGCTGGTGAGTTAAGCTTGATGGAATTACTCGAAAAAATGACATACAACCCATCCAAGCTTTACAACTTTGAAGCAGGTTACTTGGCTGAGAATGGTCCAGCGGATATTACTATTTTTGATGCTAAGGCTGACCGCCTTGTGGACTCCCATTTTGCTTCCAAAGCAGCTAATTCACCATTCATCGGTGAAACCTTAAAAGGGCAGGTTAAATACACCATCTGTAAGGGACAAATCGTCTATCAAAACTAGGTGGGAGTCTGCTCTGTAAACAAAAAGAATAGAGAGCCTATATGTACCAAACCCATCATTTTAAAGACAAGTTTATCTTATTTTTAAAGATATTTTTCCCTATCTTGATTTATCAATTTGCCAATTATTCTGCATCCTTTGTTGATACGACTATGACTGGCCAATACAATACCATGGACTTGGCTGGTGTGTCTATGGCAACCAGTATCTGGAATCCTTTCTTTACCTTTCTAACAGGTATTGTGTCAGCCCTGGTGCCTATCATTGGTCACCATCTTGGTCGAGGCAAAAAGGAAGAAGTTGCGTCTGATTTTTACCAGTTCATCTATTTGGCCTTGGGTCTATCTGTGGTCTTGCTGGGGATGGTACTTTTCTTGGCACCACCAATCTTGAATCATATCGGACTAGAAGCACCAGTGGCTGCAGTAGCGGTTCGCTATCTTTGGTTTTTATCTATCGGGATTATCCCTTTGTTGCTCTTTAGTGTCATTCGTTCCTTGCTGGATTCGCTGGGCTTGACCAAACTGTCCATGTATCTCATGCTTTTGTTACTCCCTCTCCATAGCGGATTTAACTATCTCTTGATTTACGGTGCCTTTGGAGTTCCAGAGCTGGGAGGGGCTGGTGCTGGTTTAGGAACATCCTTGGCCTACTGGGTCTTGCTTGGGATTTCTGTTCTGGTTTTATTTAAACAGGAGAAGCTCAAAGCCTTACACCTTGAGAAACGAATTCCGCTTAATATGGATAAAATCAAGGAAGGAGTTCGTTTAGGTCTTCCTATTGGGGGAACTGTCTTTGCGGAAGTAGCTATCTTTTCCGTGGTTGGCTTGATTATGGCTAAGTTCTCGTCCTTGATTATCGCTAGTCACCAGTCAGCTATGAACTTTTCATCTCTCATGTACGCCTTTCCCATGAGTATCTCATCGGCTATGGCTATTGTCGTTTCCTATGAAGTGGGAGCCAAGCGATTTGATGATGCGAAAACCTATATTGGTCTAGGAAGATGGACTGCCCTCATTTTTGCGGCTTTCACCTTATCTTTCCTTTATATTTTTAGAGGAAATGTGGCCAGTCTTTATGGTAACGACCCAGAATTCATCGATTTGACAGCACTCTTTTTGACTTATAGTCTTTTCTTCCAGTTAGCAGATACCTTTGCGGCACCGCTTCAGGGAATTTTACGAGGTTATAAGGATACCGTTATTCCTTTTTACCTTGGTTTGGTTGGTTACTGGGGCGTAGCAATTCCGGTGGCTATGCTATTTGATTCCCTAACAGATTTTGGAGCTTATTCTTACTGGATCGGCTTGATTATTAGTCTAATTGTGAGTGGGGTTCTCTACCGTTGGCGTTTAACTGTGATTATGAAGAGATTTGAATCTTTAGTAAAATCTAAACGCTAAAAAGTTTGTGAAAAAATATTCTTGATAAGGAAATCCCTTATTCCTATGGGGTTTTCTTTTTTATTTTGTGAAATTTCTTTTAGAAAAACTTTGACAGTGTTTGCCAAAAACGGTAAAATAGTAAGGTAAGAAGAAAGTTAGAAAGGCAAGAAGATGTCAACTTTAGATAAAAATCTTTTGCTCGAAATGTTCCGCAAGATGGAAGAAATCCGTCGTATGGACTTAAAAATTGCGCAATTAGTAAAGAAAGGGAAAGTGCCAGGAATGACGCACTTTTCTGTTGGAGAGGAAGCCGCTAACGTGGGTGCTATGTTGGCTCTCAATCCAGATGATCTAATCACATCAAACCACCGTGGTCACGGACAAGCAATTGCCAAAGGGATTGACCTCAACGGAATGATGGCTGAAATCCTTGGCAAATACACTGGAACCTGTAAAGGTAAAGGTGGATCTATGCATATTGCCGATCTTGATGCTGGTAACCTTGGTGCAAATGGTATCGTAGGTGGTGGTATGGGAATCGCTGTTGGTGCAGCCCTCAGTCAGCAAATGCAACATACTGGTAAAATCGTTGTCTGCTTCTTTGGAGATGGTGCGACCAACGAAGGTGTTTTCCACGAAGCAGTAAATATGGCTTCTATCTGGAAGTTGCCAGTCATTTTCTATTGCATTAACAATGGTTACGGTATCTCTGCGGATATCAAGAAAATGACCAATGTAGAACATATCCATCAACGTAGCGCCGCTTATGGAATTCCTGGAATGTTCATCGAAGACGGTAACAATGTCATCGACGTCTATGAAGGATTTAAGAAAGCTGTTGATCATGTTCGCAGTGGCAATGGTCCAGTCTTGATTGAAAGTGTCACTTATCGCTGGCTCGGTCACTCATCATCTGACCCTGGTAAATATCGTACACGTGAAGAAGTGGAGTTGTGGAAACAAAAAGATCCAATCGAAAACCTCCGCAATTACCTTATTGAAAACACTATTGCAAGTGCCGAAGAATTGGAAGAAATCCAAGCGCAAGTTAAGGAAGCAGTAGAAGCTTCTGTTAAATTTGCAGAGGAAAGTCCATTCCCACCGCTTGAATCAGCATTTGAAGATATTTACGCAGACTAAGGAGAAAGAGATAAAATGGAAACAAAAACAATGTCCTTCCGTGACACCATTATCCTTGCTATGTCTGAGGAAATGCGTCGCGATGAAAATGTGTTCTTGATGGGAGAAGACGTCGGTGTCTTCGGAGGAGACTTCGGTACTTCTGTCGGAATGCTTGAAGAATTTGGTCCAGAACGTGTTCGTGACTGTCCGATTTCTGAAGCTGCCATCTCTGGAGCAGCAGCAGGAGCAGCCATGACAGGACTTCGTCCAATCGTCGATATGACCTTTATGGACTTCTCGGTCATTGCCATGGACAATATCGTAAACCAAGCAGCTAAAACACGCTATATGTTTGGTGGGAAAGGTCAGGTTCCAATGACTGTTCGTTGTGCAGCTGGTAACGGAGTTGGTTCTGCAGCCCAGCATTCACAATCTCTAGAGTCTTGGTTCACTCATATCCCAGGACTTAAGGTTGTAGCACCAGGTACGCCTGCGGACATGAAAGGACTGCTTAAGTCTTCTATCCGTGATAACAACCCTGTTATTATCCTTGAGTACAAGTCAGAATTTAACCAAAAGGGGGAAGTACCAGTTGATCCAGACTATACGATTCCACTTGGAGTTGGGGAAATCAAACGTGAAGGTACGGATGTAACAGTTGTTACTTATGGAAAAATGCTTCGCCGTGTGGTTCAAGCAGCTGAAGAATTAGCAGAAGAAGGAATTTCT
Organism: Streptococcus mitis 13/39; assembly: GCA_000385835.1. GTDB lineage: Bacteria > Bacillota > Bacilli > Lactobacillales > Streptococcaceae > Streptococcus > Streptococcus mitis_AI. The sequence goes on from AQTU01000004.1 coordinate 51,102, forward strand.
GTTGAGATTGTTGACCCACGCACCCTTGTTCCGCTTGATAAGGAGATCATCATTAACTCAGTTAAGAAGACTGGTAAGGTTGTTCTGGTCAACGATGCCCATAAAACAAGCGGCTATATCGGAGAGATTTCAGCTATTATTTCAGAATCGGAAGCATTTGACTATCTAGATGCACCAATCCGTCGTTGCGCAGGAGAAGATGTGCCAATGCCTTATGCACAAAACCTAGAAAATGCAATGATTCCAACCGTTGAAAGCATCAAAGATGCCATCCGTAAAACATATAACAAAGAATAGAATTACATAAATTAAATTATGTAATGTTTTAGAGATTTTAACTTTAGTAACTTGAGATATGTTTTGTATTCAAATGATTTGAAGAGTTGCGACATGAGTGAGTCGAATCGATAATATTCGACGAATGAATTAGTAAGTCTACAAGGTTGACCGCCAAATAGCAGCAACCGTAGTAACTTGAGACGCGTTTCGTGTCCAAGTTACTTGTAGAGTTAAGCACGGGCTAAAAGCTCGGAAAAAGATTAATCTCCTTAACTTCATCGAAGTCTACGTTGATTTCCTATTTTTCAGTCGCTTTTAACGCCCTTTGTATCATATAATTGAACACGGGCTAAAGTCTGTTTGAAAAAGATAAACTTTCCTAGAAATTAAAGTTTCTTCGTCAAGTTTTCTATTTTCACTTTGACTTTTGACGCCCTTAGTATCTTATAATAGAATTGGAGAGGTCATGGCTGATGACAAGCTAAGAGCGACTCCTGCGGCTAGAAAGTTAGCGGATGATCTAGGGATCAACCTCTACGACGTTTCTGGCTCAGGTGCAAACGGTCGTGTCCACAAAGAAGACGTGGAAACTTATAAAGACACAAATGTGGTTCGCATTTCGCCACTTGCAAAACGAATTGCCCTCGAACATAACATTGCTTGGCAGGAAATCCAAGGAACGGGTCATCGTGGTAAAATCATGAAGAAGGATGTTTTGACCTTGCTTCCTGAAAATATTGAAAACGACACCATCAAGTCTCCTGCTCAGATTGAAAAAGTGGAAGAGGTTCCTGATAATATCACTCCTTATGGTGAAATTGAGCGTATCCCAATGACACCAATGCGTAAGGTTATTGCCCAACGTATGGTCGAGTCTTACCTAACTGCGCCAACCTTTACTCTCAACTATGAAGTTGATATGACTGAAATGTTGGCCCTTCGTAAGAAAGTTCTTGATCCAATCATGGAAGCAACTGGGAAGAAGACTACTGTAACAGACCTTCTTTCACTTGCAGTTGTTAAGACTCTTATGAAACACCCATACATCAACGCTTCATTGACAGAAGACGGCAAGACCATTATCACTCATAACTATGTCAATCTTGCGATGGCAGTTGGGATGGATAATGGATTGATGACACCTGTTGTTTACAATGCTGAGAAGATGAGTCTTTCTGAACTAGTTGTAGCCTTCAAGGATGTCATTGGCCGTACCTTGGATGGAAAATTGGCTCCAAGTGAACTTCAAAATTCAACATTCACAATCAGTAACTTGGGAATGTTTGGCGTTCAGTCCTTTGGTCCGATTATTAACCAACCAAACTCAGCTATCCTTGGTGTCAGTTCGACAATTGAGAAGCCAGTTGTCGTCAATGGTGAAATTGTGATTCGCCCTATCATGAGCCTAGGATTAACCATCGACCATCGTGTCGTAGATGGTATGGCTGGTGCTAAGTTTATGAAGGACTTGAAAGAATTGATTGAAAATCCAATCTCAATGTTGATTTAAGAACAAGAGTATTCATTTTAAAGATATAGATAAAGGAAGGAAGACATGGCCTTAGAAGTAATTATGCCAAAAGCCGGCGTGGATATGACAGAAGGACAAATCGTCCAATGGAATAAAAAAGTCGGAGAATTTGTAAAAGAAGGAGAAATCCTTTTGGAAATCATGACTGACAAAGTCAGCATGGAATTGGAAGCCGAAGAAGATGGGTACTTGATTGCCATTCTCAAAGGAGATGGCGAAACTGTCCCAGTAACGGAAGTTATCGGTTACCTTGGCGAAGAAGGAGAAAATATCCCAACAGCTGGAGCCGTAGCGCCAGAATCTAGCTCAGTACCTGTAGCAAGTGCCTCAAGCGATGATGGTAAGAGCGATGATGCTTTTGATATCGTTGTGATTGGTGGAGGTCCTGCTGGTTATGTTGCAGCCATTAAAGCTGCCCAACTTGGCGGTAAGGTTGCCCTTGTTGAGAAATCAGAACTCGGTGGTACCTGCTTGAACCGTGGCTGTATCCCTACCAAGACCTACCTTCACAACGCAGAAATCATTGAAAATATCGGTCATGCAGCAAACCGTGGTATTGTCATTGAAAATCCAAACTTCACTGTAGATATGGATAAACTTTTAGAAACTAAATCTAAAGTTGTTAATACTCTTGTTGGTGGTGTTGCAGGACTTCTTCGTAGCTACGGAGTTACTGTTCATAAAGGAATTGGTACTATTACTAAAGACAAGAATGTCTTGGTAAATGGTTCCGAATTGCTTGAAACTAAGAAAATCATCCTTGCCGGTGGTTCAAAAGTCAGCAAGATCAACGTCCCTGGTATGGAATCTCCACTTGTCATGACCAGTGATGACATTCTTGAAATGAACGAAGTTCCAGAAAGCCTTGTTATCATCGGTGGTGGCGTTGTTGGTATCGAACTCGGCCAAGCTTCATGACATTTGGTTCAAAAGTAACTGTTATCGAAATGATGGACCGTATCGTTCCAGCTATGGATGCGGAAGTTTCTAAGAACCTTCGCTTGATTCTTGAGCGTAAAGGTATGACAATCTTAACTGACACTAAGCTCCAAGAAATCATTGAAGAAGATGGCAAACTTCGTATCAAGGTTGAAGGGAAAGACGATATCATCGCAAGCAAAGCTCTTCTTTCAATCGGTCGTGTTCCAGACCTTGAAGGTATTGGAGAGGTTGAGTTTGAATTGGACCGTGGTCGTATCAAGGTCAACGAATACATGGAAACTTCTGTTCCAGGTATCTATGCACCTGGTGACATCAACGGTACGAAGATGTTGGCTCACGCAGCCTTCCGTATGGGTGAAGTTGCCGCTGAAAATGCCCTTAAAGGAAACCATGCTGTTGCTAAGTTGAACTTGACTCCAGCAGCTATCTACACTCTCCCTGAAGTAGCAGCGGTAGGTCTCACAGAAGAACAAGCTCGTGAGAAGTACGATGTTGCCATCGGTAAATTCAACTTTGCTGCTAACGGTCGTGCCATTGCATCTGATGCTGCTCAAGGTTTCGTTAAAGTTATTGCAGATAAGAAATACGGTGAAATCCTTGGTGTTCATATCATCGGTCCTGCAGCTGCAGAATTGATTAACGAGGCATCGAGCATTATCGAGATGGAAATTACTGTTGAAGAAATGCTGAAGACTATCCACGGACACCCAACTTACTCTGAAGTGATGTATGAAGCATTTGCAGATGTTCTAGGAATGGCCATCCATTCACCTAAGAAAAAATAAAATGAAGATAGACTAGGCTGGAAAGATATTTTCCAGTCTCTATCGTATAAAGGGATATCATGAAATATATTATCAATCATTCAAACGACACTGCCTTTAATATTGCCTTGGAAGAATATGCCTTTAAACATCTTTTAGATGAGGATCAAATCTTCCTTCTTTGGATCAATAAACCATCTATCATTGTTGGTCGTCACCAAAATACTATCGAAGAAATAAATCGTGATTATGTTCGTGAAAATGGTATTGAGGTGGTTCGCCGTATCAGCGGTGGTGGAGCTGTTTACCACGATTTGAATAACCTCAACTACACTATTATCTCAAAAGAAGATGAAAACAAGGCCTTTGACTTCAAGAGCTTTTCAATTCCAGTTATCAATACCTTGGCTCAACTCGGGGTTAAAGCTGAATTTACAGGTCGTAATGACCTTGAGATTGATGGTAAGAAGTTCTGTGGCAATGCCCAAGCCTATATCAATGGCCGTATCATGCACCATGGTTGCTTGCTCTTTGACGTTGATTTATCTGTCCTTGCCAATGCCCTCAAGGTTTCAAAAGATAAATTTGAATCAAAAGGCGTGAAATCCGTCCGTGCCCGTGTCACCAATATTGTCAATGAATTGCCAGAAAAAATCACAGTTGAAGAATTCCGTGATTTGCTATTGGAATACATGAAAAAAGAGTATCCAGAGATGACTGAATACGTTTTTTCTGAGGAAGAATTAGCCGAAATCAATCGCATCAAGGATACTAAGTTTGGTACTTGGGACTGGAACTACGGCAAATCACCAGAATTTAACGTCCGTCGTGGTACAAAATTCACCAGTGGGAAGGTTGAAGTCTTTGCTAATGTCGTCGAATCAAAAATCCAAGACATCAAGATTTATGGTGACTTCTTTGGTATTGAAGACGTTGCTGCAGTAGAAGATGTCCTTCGTGGAGTGAAATACGAACGCGAAGATGTCCTTAAGGCGCTAGAAACCATTGATATCACACGCTACTTCGCTGGTATTAGCCGTGAAGAAATCGCTGAAGCGGTAGTTGGATAAAACAAAAAGAAGTTGGTTGTAGGACCAGCTTCTTTTTTGATATGTATTTACATAATTTAAAATACGTAAAATTATAAACTATCTAGAGCATTCTTTTGTTCATCATTAACGATATGGGTATAGAGGTCAGTGACTTGTGTACTGGCATGTCCTAGCTGGTGACTGACCAAAACTTGCGATTTAGTGGCATCATAGAGCCTGGTTGCTAGCGTATGGCGTAGTTTATGGGGTGTTACACGGACTTTGAAGTCCTCAGAGTACTTAGCAACCATTTTCTCAACGCTGGAAGCATCGATACGATTAGGAACACCTCTGTAGAGAGTCAAAAAAAGGGCTGTATCTGTTTTTTCCGTCTTATAGCGTTGATTTCGAATGGCCAAATAATTCTCTAAATAAGGCTTAGCAAAGGCAGCGACATTGACTGAGTCACGTTTGCCTCCTTTTCGAGTGACATCAATAACCATCATTTTGAGATTGAGATCCCTTATATCCAGATTAACAGCTTCAGATAAGCGGACACCAGACGCCAAGAGAAGGGCAATAATGGCCAAATCTCGTTCTTTATTTTTGTTGAATGATGAGAGAGCTCGATTAGAGAGCTGTTGTGGGTACTCTTGGTCAATATAAGTAAGAAAACCCTCTGTTTCATCACCAAGAAAGAGTTTTTGCTTGATGTTTTCAGCTCTGGCAGCAAGCGTTTCTTTCTTTTTCTTTGTTGAAACTTTCTTCATTACATTTCGATAGAAATAAGGCTCTCCCTGATCGTTTTCAACTTCCTCTGTTAGATACTTGTAAAGACTAGAAAGTGCTGACAAGGTTCGGTTGATGGTTGTCTGTGAGACACCTTGCTTGGTTGTATTAGCATTCAGCAAAGGACGTTCACGTAGGTAAAGGATAAAGGATTCCATGTCTTTCTTAGACATATTTTCCAAGACAGATAAAGAAATATCAGATATTTTATCGGCGTTTGAGATACCAGACTCTAAAACCCAGCTGAAAAATCGATCATATTCCTTGAGGTATTCGTACAAGGTTGTAAAACTATAGGGGACAGCAAGCTTAGATTGGTAGTATTCAAGAACATACCAGGGCATGATTTGTTTTAGTTTGTCGATTCGTTCCAGTAAAATCTCACGTTTCATGTATTTTCTCCATAAATAAGTCTACTAGTAGTATAGCATAGACTTATTTATTTTTCAAGAAAATTATAGTTTTTCGGAAAGATGTTATAGAGCTTTTTAAAAAAGACTTAAACAAAAATATAACGATCTAATAACTAAAAAAATTTTTTCGCTAAAAATTGTTTAAAATGTACATTATTAAAGTGAAAACTGAAATTTTTCAAATGTTCATTTTAGTGAAAAATGTACTTTACTAAATTTCAAAACCTTATTAAATCAACGTTTTTAGGCTTGCAAAAGGTTTGGTAAGGGCTGAAAATGTACTTTATACATCTAAGCTACTGGATTAAAAAATGTACTTTATCTTGCCTTAAAATAAAGTACATTTCAATTATAAAGTACATTTTTCAAAGAGTGTACATTACGACTTAAACTCAGCCGTATTAAGGGGTCATCCACTGTCTAAGGAAAAGTACAAAAATTTTTAGTTTTGATCTAAATCTTTGGAGTTTCATTGTGAATCATTAGCTAGTGCTTTTTCTAGTTTCCAAATACTAAACCAGAATGAAATAGTCAACAGAATAAAGAAAATAATAAAGAACTCACCCACTAAACTTCTGTTAATACTACACAACTGAAGAGCTATATAAGGAGCTATGAGATACAAAATACATTGTATAATTGCTATTGTTTTCTTTTTCATGATTTTAATCTTACTGTACAGATTTTATACAGTAAACTCCTTTCTAGCTTTATGCATTATCAATTTTAACTTAATTATAGTCTTATTTTTACCAATGTTCAATTATTTCTATGTGAAATATCTTATCTGTAAAAAATAACCGATCTCATTACTGAAAATCGGTTTTCCAATATATTTATTTTTTTTACATAACATAAATTATGTAAAAATCACTACAACAACAAATCTTTGACTTTCCCAATTTCGCTTTTTGGAATAACTAGGTGAATCATATCACCGAGATACATTCTGGTTGAACCGTTAACGGTTTGACTTTTACCGTTATGGACTTGGGTGGTGATGAGTACGTTATGTGGCAAGTTGAGTTCGTGTACTTGTTTTCCTGCTATTTTATCTGAAACAGGGATTTCAATGAGAGTGACTTCTCCTTCATCTGTCGCTTCTTCTGGCAACATTTTTTCTAGCATAGCCTCATAGACTGGGGCCCCTTGAGTAGATCCATGATGATGTAGGCGACCAAGGTTACTAATCCAAGTGGCATGAGGTTGCGAATATCTCCTACCATCTCGGTTACTAGAATCATAGCTGTTAAGGGAGCTTTAGAAATCGCTCCAAAGTAGCCGCTCATTCCCAGAATGACAAATATAGGAAACTGCTCTTGACTGACAAGTCCGAGATTGACACAAATAACACCAACTAGAGCTCCAAGTAAGGAGCCAAGCGCCAAAATTGGTAGGAAAATTCCTCCTGGAAGGCCACTTCCATAACTAATCATGCTCCAAACAAATCGAATCAAAAAGTAAACTAATAGAACTTGAAAACTAAAATCCTGCTCAGTTAGGGAAAGAACCAGCTGATTTCCACCACCAAGGATTTGGGGTAAGAAGATTCCGACTGGTATGATGAGAATGAAGGCAAGAATTGGATAATAAGCTCTATCCAAATGGATTTTTTGACCAAGCCAATCATAAACTCGACCAACATTGAGCACAGCTTTCTCATAGACAAAACCAGATAGTCCAAGAAAAACTCCCATAAGGAGGTAAATCCAATACTGATCCAGTGTCATGAGAGGGATGTTATCTGGCATATCCAGCACTGGCGTTAGACCAAATATGAGTAGTGAGACAAAGTTTGCTACGAGACTAGCTGCGAGAGTAGATACCCAGAAAAAGCGTGAAAAATGGTGATAAACTTCTTCTACCACAAAGAGAAGTCCTGCAATTGGTGCATTAAAGGCTGCAGCTAAACCTGCTGCAGCTCCACTAGCAATCAAGGAGCGTTCCTCTACTGGACTGGATTTGAGCCATTTGGCAATTCCTTTACCACCAACCGCTCCAAGTTGAATACTTGGTCCTTCACGCCCCAGCATAAGGCCACTTGCAATAGCAAGAATTCCTAGAATATATTTTTTCCAAAGAACTCCCCACCAGTTGAGAGTCATGAGTCCCTTTAATTCGGCTTCAACTTGAGGAATTCCTGAACCTTTGATATCTTTTTCTGATCGAGTTAATTTCGCACTGAGCCAACAAACTATTAAATAGAATAGACCAATGATAAAAAGATTGCGCACTAGGTGCGCTTGATCTTGATAAAGTCCTTGTATCAGGTGGAAGCCTTTTTCGATTAAAAACCGAAAAGATCCAACGATGATCCCAACGACAAGACCGACGATGATTCCTCGTCCAACTTGGGATAATATGGTGCTTGAGGCAAAGGCAAATTCTTTCTTGGAGCTGAGTGTTTCTGACTGTTCCTCCATAATCATTCCTTCTAACTTAACTTTCTTTTTCTCCTAAAACCAGTGATTTAACGGGTTCAAAACTTGTTCGGTGAATTGGGGTAACTCCTAGTTTTGTGAGGCCTTCTAGGTGTTTAGCAGTTCCATATCCTGCATTAGCAGTAAAATCATAGCCAGGGAACTGCTGATCATATTCCTTCATCAATTCGTCACGTGTCACTTTGGCTACTATAGAAGCTGCTGCAATTGAAAGAGAATTGGCATCCCCTTTGATGATAGATGTTTGTGAAATTGGCAAATCCAGTTTCATGGCATCTATCAAAAGGTGCTCAGGTTGCGGACTGAGCTGGGAGATTGCTTCCTTCATAGCTAGTTTGGTTGCTTCATAGATATTGACTTGGTCGATGACCTGATTATCCATGATACCAATCCCGATTGACAAGGCTTGATCCTGAACGGCTTGGAAAATCTCCAGATGTTTCTTTTTAGGAATTTTCTTGCTGTCGTTGAGACATTTAATCTTACAATTTTGAGGTAAAATAACAGCTGCAGCGACTACAGGCCCAGCCAGAGGACCACGACCAACCTCATCAACACCAGCAATTAAGGTCAATCCTTGCTTGTAAAGTTCTTTTTCATAGGAAAGCATGGATTCCAAACGAAGATCCTCCTCCAATTCTGCCTGAATGGCTTTTTTACGCTTGCTGATTTCCTTTTGAACTCCAGAGCGATTATCCTTTTCAAAATCTAAAATAATAGGGCTATCAAGGTCCTTGACAGTAGCAAGGAGTTCTTTGATTTCTTTAATCGTCGCCATCGAGGTCTTCCAATGTATCTAAGGTATAGTTACCGAGTTTGCCGTCGCGGACTTCCTTCACGAAGAGACTGTAAAAGCGGTCATAGTCATCACGGAAACCGAGGGCGCGGGTCATGTCCATAATAATAATAGGCGCTTCTTCTTCAATTTTCATTTGCTTGAAGCGTTCAGCCAACTTTTCTGGATAATGTTCTTTGAAATAATTGAGGCCAAAAATAGTTACCTCATCCATAGGAAGCAACTGGTCTTTAATAGCTCCGGTCAAGGCCAACTTAAGCGCAACAGTTTCATCCTCAAACTTAGGCCAGAGAATCCCCGGTGTATCCAGGATTTCAAGGTCTTTATTTGTTTTGAGCCATTGCTGACCTTTGGTAACCCCTGGTTTATTGCCGACAACGGCAATTTTCTTACCAGCCAAACGATTCATGAGAGTTGATTTCCCAGCGTTTGGAATCCCGATAATCATGGTACGCAAGGTTTCAATCTTGATACCACGTTCTTTTTGGCGAGCAATCTTATCCGCCATGAGTTTCTTAGCGGCATCTGTTACAACTTTTACAGTCACTTGCTCTTTGGAGTTGATAGCCAGAGTTTGGATTCCTTGTGATTCAAAATACTGGCGCCATTCCTTGGTCATTGCTGGGTCAGCCAAGTCTGCCTTGTTTAAAATCAAGAGTTTTGGTTTATCACCAACAATTTTGGTCAACATAGGATTTTGACTAGATAGAGGTAAGCGTGCATCCACCAAAATCGTCACAAAATCAACAAATTTTAAATTCTCCTGCACTTGTCGACGAGCTTTAGACATGTGACCAGGAAACCATTGAATAGTAGCCATTGAGTTTTTTTCCTTTCGTAGCAAGGGTTTAGAGCCCCTATTTTATTTTACTATTGTCTAAACACCAAGCGAACACCAAAACTACCATGCAATGGAAAAACCTCTGATTTGATTCTCACTTGATTTCACAATCTTTATATCAAACTGTGGGTGGTATTTGACAATATCTTTTTTGATTTTTAATAGTAAATTTGAAACAATATTTTTAGGTGAGTAACGTGGACTAAGGTGTAACAGGTCTTTGAACTCATCAACACTTAATTCTACTTTATTGCTATTATCACTAGTTTCAATGAATTTTTCAATCATTCTGGAATATTTACAGGTATAACTTTTCAATTCTTCAAAATGGAAATTGTGATTTTCTACAAATTGATTTAAGGCTTTTACAGTATTTTCTTGTGAACGATTTATATTATGTGTATAGCCCATTGTTGTCTCAAAGTTAGCGTGTCCTACTCTAGTCATAATATCTTTCACTGCTATGTGCATCTCATTACTTTGAAGGTAACTAATATGCATATGCCTAAACGAATGGGGAGTAACATGTTTTACCCACTTAAAACCATAGTCACTTAAACAATTTGTCAATAATTTTCCTTCTATTCGTTTCAAAATTTGACGAAAAGTGCTTGATGTTATTGGAGAGCCATATTCTGTTCTAAATACACTTTCAGAATGTGTAAAAGCAGGACAGGGATGTTTCTCCATATAAGCATCAAACTCTTTATTTCTCTGTATTGTCCTTTTAATAGCTTCGCTTGCAGCTTCAGGCAAAGCTATTTCTCTAATTGAATTGAGTGTTTTAGTTGTATCAAAATGAAATTGTTCAACTTTTAAACAATGATATTGAAGTGCCTTATCAATATGCAAGATTCCTTTTTCAAAATCAATATCTGATGGTAAAAATGCTGCTTCACTAATTCGAATACCTGTAAGCAACAATACTATAGCAAGATCATAATAGTTTGCATTTCTGCATTGGCGTAACACATCAAAAAATGCATGTAATTCATGGATTTCTAGAAATTTAGAATCATGTCTTTCTTTTGCTTTACGCCTTTTCTCTAGTGAGATATCTAGTTTTACCGCAGTCATTGGAGAAAACTTAATGACATTATATAACACACCATGATTAAAAATCTTATTACAAGTACTTTTTATATGAGTCATTGTTGAAGGCGATGCATCATACATTTCTAAATATTTATTGAGACTATTTTTCATCAGAAGTGGAGTAATCCTGTCTAACAAAAAATCATCTCCTATAATTTTCCCAAGACGCTTTATAACCAGTAGTTCTCTCTGAATTGTTTGTGGTTTAACAGAGACACACCAAGTCTGAAACCAATTTTCTTTTAACTCTCCAAATGTTGTAATCAGTTCAGGGCTAAACTGACTTTCAAATGAAGTAGTTAGTCTATCTATTTTATCAAGAACCTCTCTTTCAGCTTGTTTCCTCGCCCTACTAGTATTCTTAGTATAACTTACAGTTACTGATTTCCACTTTCCTGTTAGTGGATCTTTGTACTTTTCAACCACTTGATATAAGGGTTGCCCTTTTGAATTTGTTTTAGTTAGATAATACATAATTTAATTCCTCTTAACTCTTAAAAAGAAATAAATCATTGTTGTATAGAATAAATAACTACCCTATATTATACCATGACTTCCTTATTTTGTCCGCTTTTGCTTCCATCTTAAGAAACTTTCAAATCCTTCTAGATTAATGAAAACAAGTTTATGGGTTGGGTTAATTACATACATGGAAAATGTTCTGTTTTCTCGCATTTCTTTAATCCATCTGTTCAATGTATATTGATTTAAACCATCCCATCTTTTTAGAATTCCTTTTTTATCGGCCCATTCTGCAATGGAATTTTCGACAGATATATATTTTATATTCATGACATCATCCTTCCTAAAAAATATTTTTCCCTCCATGGCATGACTGATGAAGTCATCATAAGAATTTCACTTACTGCTCTTTTACGGTGGCAGCCTGAACGGTCAGAAGTATCATTGTATATCATTTGTATCATGGCATATAAAGTATCGCTCTATTTTATTGATGGTTTTAAAATCGCTCTTATCATGGCGAGCCATTCAAATCTGCTCCACAAATGAGGAAAGTACCATTTTGGACTATTCAATTGTCAAAGAACAAATAAAAAATCTCCTCATTTTCACACTCTATGCAATTGAGGAGATTATTTTCTAAAGCGAATTTTATCAGGAAAATCTGTCAATCCCAATAGATAGTCTGTACTGACATCGTAAAAGTTTGAGAGAGTTACCAATACATCTGCCGTCAAGGCATGCTCACCCCGTTCAATTTTAGCATAAGCTGAGTTTGTAAACGAAAGTATTTTAGCTATTTGTTTTTGGGTCAAATCGTGATCTTCCCTCAAATCTCTCAAACGTCTGTACATCTAGCTTTCTCCTGAGAAAAGTATAATATATAAAACTAAGAAATCTTTCAAAGTGTCCAAACTGGACATTTTGAACTAAAATTAATTTATTAAACACTTCTCATAAGCATATCTATTAACTGTCTGAGAGCAAAGATTTTATCAACTATTTAAAATTACTGACTTTCAAAAATTAGTCTTATTGTAAAATAAAGTGAAACACAAAAGACATGTTTATCTAATATATTATAGTTCAAAAATATTACAAAATTATAGGAAAATGTTCACAAATCAATCATACAAGAACTTCTCTGGAAACAGGGACTTTTAACCCATTTACATAGATAAAATACACCATTTTATTCCTCCTTATATAAATTTGATAAGGTAGGAAATTGCGGTGAACGATTTTTCATAAAACTCTCTCAATTTTTAGACTTCACTATTAAGAGTGAAAAATCCTGTATTTTACCGCTGTTTTTAGAAAAATAAAAAAAGCGATAGAAATTCTATATCGCTTTTTTTATTTTTCTAAGTACGTCTAGACGTTTTAAAACTCATGTTGTGATTGAATTACGTTCAATACTTCTTGCATACTTCCAGCCTTAGCATTAAATAAAGGCAATTGGTTATCGTAATATCCAATAGTAGCAATACCAGCACTAGTTGATCCCTGTATCCCTGAGTACGAATCTTCAATAGCAATTGTCATCCGAAACAATATAATCAAAATAATTCTTCAAATCCAGTTTTTCAAGACTTATTTCTATACTGAAACAACATCTTTCCAGAACTTCAATAATTTCTTTTTGTGTTAAATCATTATTTAACTAAATCTTTGGAGGTAATACGTTTTCAAAGCTACTTTTTTACCATAGATTTTGAGCCTTCAACATAGATTACTAAGCCAAAAATGCTATAAATTTTTGAAATTCTAACAAATCCCACTCAACTTCATCATCATCTTTGACTTTCACAATATCTTCCTCAAAATAACATGGAATAAAGATAGTTTTCTTTTGAAACGGTTGTAGGAGGAAAATCTCTCCTACACTATTATTGATTCTGATAGAAAATTGCAAAATATCATCTACCAAACTTTCAATTATTAAGATTTTTTACAGTTTATCTGAATTAGAATCGCAAGGCTTCTCAATAATATAATTGTCGAATTTTTTCAATCTAACTTCCTCTCCACTATTTCTTCCTTTATCAAGAAAAAGTTACCTCAATATTAATAAAGTACAATTCTAAATTAACTCCAATTATTGATTCATGATACTATTTCAGTAACTCATCGTGCAATTAAAAACAAGGATTTTTATTTCAGACGATCCATCGTGAACACTTCATCAGCCATCTCCCAAATTGCCGGATTATGTGTTGCGATAATGATTAGCCTATTATCATCTCGAAGAGATAGCAAAATCTCCATAATCAACTGAGAGGTTGCTGGGTCTATTGAAGCTGTTGGCTCATCTGCCAGAATAAAGGGTGGATTCTTTAAGATAACTTTTGCCAAGGCAACCCGTTGCGATTCTCCGCCCGATAACTCAAAGATGCGCTTATCTAGGTCAAGATAATCCAGGCCGACCTGTTCTAAAGCCTGCTTCTGCCTCAACCGCTGTTCCGACCGACTCAACTTTTGACCAATGAGACCTAGCTTAAGGTTTTCTTCAATACTTTGGTTTTCAATTAAGCCAAAGTTCTGGAAGAGGTAGCCCAATTCGTGACGGAAAAAATCACTCGATTTATAATTGGCCAAGTCTTTACCTCGGTAAAAAATCGTCCCATCATAAGATTCTAATTTCCCAATCATGTTCATCAAGGTTGTTTTTCCGCTACCACTTGAACCAATTAAGGCATAGACTTTTCCAGCCTCAAATGTCATTGAAAGATTCGAAAATAACTCTCGTTCTCCAAAAGATTTACTCACCTGTTTAAGTTCAATCATATTAACCTCCCTTCAAAACAAGCATGGACATCTTGTTTTCATTCTGCATTTGGACATGTAACTGTAAAAGAGATAGACCAGTAAAGAGTAACAAGACTAAGAAAGCAACTAGTATCTCTACCATAAGAAATACACTCGCAACAAATCCCAGTAAAAACACACCAAGTTGAGCAAAGAGATAAGTGCGATGGATTTCTAAGAACCTGAGACTGCCAATGCGTTTGATAAAAATAGCACGTCTAAATTCTTCAAAGTAGAGCCTATTCATAGTGTTAAACAACAAGATTGAAGTTGCAATCCCAAGCACAGCTCCTGCTAGCATTACCCAACGTTCCCTCTGGATATTATCCAGTAATGTGATGTAGTTGTGGTAACCTGTTTGCATTTCTGAGACCCAATTTTCAATGCCTTGTCTCTGGATAAGCTCCTGGGCATCAGACAATTGATTAAAGAGAACGTAGTTCTGTACTGCGTCTACCCAAAACAAAACGGACTGTGGACCAGTTGATTGGGGTGTTATAACAATGATGATTGGATCTTTCAAAAACTGCTGGTAAGAAATAGGGGTCGTATTATACACAAAACGATCCTGACCTGATTCCAAATAACCTACCGTAGCAGTCATTTGCTGTCGTTCATCTTTACTAGATATGCGACTGGTTAAGTCGTCTTCAAAAACAGATTTATAATGTTCTTCCTCTGAACGGAGGTGTTCAGGCAGCAATAAGACAAACTCCCCTACATCAAGATGATTCATCTTTTGCTCAATAGTTGTATCTACAGGAATGTTTTGACGCTCCAAGTATTGCGGTGTGACGATAAGGACATTGCCATTCGGGCTGTAATCGTACCATTCTGTAGAGGTTGTCAAGTTTTTGGAGGAAGCCATGCCATTTTGCAAAGTACGGTCAATTAACTGGTGTCTAGATAAGAAAGCCTTTTGTTCTGAAACAGCCAGATCCATCAATTGATACCAAGTTCTGAATTTCCTTTGAGCTTGTTCATCAAAACCAGGACTCGTTCCTTCACGGCTGATTGATAGGGTAATCAGTTGCCTTTCCTGGCTCCAAGCCTCTTGTCCAATCCGATGCTGTTGCCAGGCTTGGGAATACTTTAAGCTACTCCCTATTCCCAGCGTTACAATAATAATCGCTAATAGTTGACCGATTAAAATCAAACTAATGATTCCTCTGACAGGCACTTGCCCTTTTATAATCTGCATCAGGTGTATCTTTTTTATCCCAACTGCGAAGAGTTGAGCGAAAAACAGGGAGATCGACAACAAGATGAGATTATAACTGAGCAAGCCTTCTCCTATGGTCATTAGGGATTGCGTTGGAAGCGACAGAATTTTTTGCATAAGAATGGCGAGCACGCCAGCTAAACTGAAACCAACAGCTATCCCTTTCAAATCCTCACCAACTGGTCTAAGGAAAATGGACCACCGTTTCTCTCCTGAAATGAGGCGAATGCCCGACGACCGTAATTGGCTAATTTGACTAATTAAAGTCAGTGCTCCAAAGGTTAAGATGAAAATCAATAGACTGATTAACTGAAATCCGTTACTAAAGATAGCCATTAACGTAGATAGTTTAGATGGAATTGTCAGGTGCATGTTAGTCAAGCCAAGTTGACTTAGCTCCTCCTTTAGCAAGTGAATATCTAGGTGTCCATCGAATACAAAATAGTTTGTTTCAACACTACTACTTTGAGCATCTTCTAGTTTTTTTTCCTGAAGCCCATCAGGCAACTTTCCGTTCCCAAAGGTCGTATAAGAAAAAACTGTAGTACCTTCTGAGTTAGGATCTTGGTGTTGAATCGCAATAAAGCTATCCGTTTCTTCTGCTAGTTTTTCCAAGCGTGTAGCAACATGCTGAAAAGTTGTTTCAGGGGAAGAATCACGTACAACAACGTTGGGGTAATAATGGGAGACATATGTATCAGTCCAAATGGTAAATACCCAAACAAAGAACAAACTAGCAAGCAGGTTGGATATGAGTATAAATAATTTTTTCATAGTGCATTCCTTATTCTAAAATAGAGGGCAGAAATACCCCTGCCCTCTATAAACTAACAAGCTTACTAAACTATTGATAAAAGAATCTTCTTCAATTATTCTTGCCATCCCGCATCAAATGTAACTTGCTCCCCAAAATTTGTATTAATAAACGCATAGGCCGCACTATGTGCTCCTGCATAAGCTGTCTTTTGATTGTCACGTCCATTACTTCCAACATAGGCCCAGTGATCCTCTGAACCATGATAATAATTCGAAAATGCTCCCCAATTATTTGGATCATGATAGCCTCCATAGGTCCACTCGCCACCACGGTGAGAAGCTGCCAAAACAGGAAGAGCTAAACTAACTGCCAAAACGGCAAGGGATGATGCAACTACTTTTCTAAATTTTAACATATTATTACTCCTCTAAATGAAATATTATGAAAATGAGCGAAATGCAACTACATATTTTAATTAGAAATCTCAGTCTGAATTATAGTATCCTATTTTTTCCTCCTTTCTAACTGCACGTTCCTTTCTACAGGCAGAGACCTAATTTTATAAACTAATCTTAAATACTTTAGATTTTGTAACTCATAATTTTCAACAGTTGGTTAGCTATGAAAGCATTTTATTAAACATCTCCATTCTTATATCTATCTGGTATTGTTACAAGCTCTCATAAGAATACCTTTCTCTAAATAGTTGAATTTTAAAGTAATACGAAATCAATCAGCCTTCCCAACATCAAGACCATTGGACTTCTTTTGCGATTGCACTCGAATCTCCAATTGTTTATTCTTCTGAATGAATTGTTGGTAAGGAATTGTATTACTAAACATAAAAACACCTAGTAATGCAAATGAAACCGCTTTCTATTTCCTTGTTTTTATTTTAACATATATATAGTATTCAGTCAAGTGTTTTTATTATATTTTGAACTTTTTTTACCTAATAAATAAAAAATCCTTGTAATTTTGTTGGGAATATGGGAAAAATGAAACCGAAACTTGGTATAATACTCAGAAAAATTTGAAAAGGGAAGAAAATAAGTTTAAGTTCAATTGCTGATAGTACTTTATCTAAATCTCAAATCTCTAGATTTGAACGTGGAGAATCAGAAATCTCTTGTATTAGACTGATCAATATTTTAGATAAATTACATATAACTTTGGATGAATTTATTATTCTTCATGACAATAATTCTACTAAAACTGGATCATTCGCTAACTTAGTGCAATATATTCGAAAACATTACTCCTCAAAAAATTTTGCTAGTATTATTGAATTACTATAAAACTCTTCAAGTTTTAACTTGGGTTCTTATGAAAAGACAATGGTAAAATCGATTCTCTATACCACAAATAAAAATTTTCTCCCCTCGGACGAGGAGTTATTACAGCTTACAGATTATCTTTTTAAAGTTGAAAACTGGGGTTACTATGAAATTATCCTATTAGGTAACTGTGTAAGAACAATTAAATATAACCCTACTTCCTATTAACTATAGAAATGTTAAAAAATTATATCTATTCAACATTAAATAAGACAAATAAACGGCTTGTTACACAATTGGCAATCAATTGCCTAATTGTTAGTATTGATAAAGAATAATTTCAAAATTGTAGTTTTCTAATCAAAGAAATAAAAAAATTACTAAATAATGAATTAAACTATTATGAACAAACCGTCTTCTTATATACATGTGGATACTTTGAATTTAAGTGCAATCCTGCGAACGGAATCGAAAAGATGAAACAAGCACTTCAGGTATTTGAAATTCTAGGAGAACATAATATAAAAGCACAGTACCAAGAGCACTATGACAAATATATTAATCAATAGCATAAAGATAGTTAATCTTTAACCACCATAGGATTAGTTCTTGTTATTCCAATAGTATTTCTATACTAACTTTTTTATCAAAATCCTTATCATTCAGTACTTTTACAAACATTTCTAAATTTTTTATTAATCTCTCATACTCATAAAGATAATGATCTAGCTCCCCTTGAAACGCTCTTATTTCTTCGCTTACTTGTTCTACTGTAATTGATTCTGGCAAATTTAATTTTGAAAAGTCATATCTTGCAAGCTTTCGACTGCTCACATCCTCACTCTTTAAATTGATAAGCACTTCCGCCATCTTATTTAAGTTGGCGATTTTTTCATTAATTTGATTTAGTTTTATATCTATCTCTGCTATTTCTTTTACTAACTCGTCTTTAATGTCTTGGTATTTTTTATCTGCTTCAGTTAATTCAATGAAGAGGTTAATCTCTGAAATTTTCTGTTGAATACTTTCCGTGGTTGGTCTTCTGTATGGTATTATCCGACTATCATTGGTTAACTGTCTAATCAAGGTCCGTCCTTTGATATACTGATTCTTATCCGAATGTTCTTTGTTATATACAAAGTATGAGGTTGTCTCACGTATAAAGATTTTATATTTTGTTTGATTCTCTTCTTCCAGAATATCTAATTGATAATTGGGAATGAAAATGAGACCACTCTGCTTAATACCAAAAGACACTTTGATATAAATGCCCTCACCAACTTGCTTCTCTATTTGGTTCTCTGCAAGTTCCACTTCAAATTCACGAACGGTATCTCGTTTTTCCTTAAATGTCTCAAAGGCTTCCTCAATCTCTTCAGTGGATGCTTTATCCTTATCTCGTTCTTCTTGGAAAGCATGGTACTGTTCCTTTAAATTCTCTAATCCTTCTGAAGCAACGACTTCCTTATTTTTAAAATAATCTTGAAAAAATTTGACGTCATATAATTTCTTATCACTTATTTTTTGATGACCCAAACTTATCTTTTGATTCTCTTCTTCCAGGATAAAAGTTACATTTTTTTGTTTTAAGTCAATGGTTAGATTCAATTCTTTGGCTTTTGTTATTAAATCTTCTAAAGAATTGACACGATTCAACAAAAATTCTAAACGACTTTCAATCTCTTGCTTAGCAAAATGCATTCTAAAAAATTCTTCATCATATAGATCTCGTTTGCTGAGTTGGCGTCCTCGAATTGGTTTTATCATCGTTCTATCTGTCATCAAAAAACGGCTATGCTTTTGACTAAAATCAATCTGAACATGTAATTGTTCTGCTTTTTCCAAAAAATCCTCAAACGATTTAGATTGCTGCAGCAAAAAATAAAGACGTTGTTTCAATTCAAACTTATGACTAGATTCCCTATATTTTTTATAATCTCGATAGGAATAACGTTTCTCAATAATTTTTGCACCAGCCACTTTAGAAATACGGTCTGAAATCATACGGAGGTTTCGTTCCAAGGCATAGTTCCATATCAACTTTTTATCTGAATTGCGGTCAATAGCGTTGATTAGAATGTGATTATGAACATGATCTTTGTCTGTGTGAGTTGCTACGATAAACTTAAAACGACCTCCTGTCAATTCCATCATGGTCTCATAACCAATGCGGTTAATTTCTTCAGGTGTCAGATTATCTTCAGGAGAAAATGATTGAATGAGGTGATGAGCATGAATAGTTTGTTGGTGTTTTTCTTGTCGGTCGTTTCTTGATTCGTACCACTTGTCATTATTGCTGAAGTTGACATTGTACATCTCTACCATTTCTGCATGACTAGGGAAGTCCAAGTAATTGCTCATGCCAAAATCAGATACCAATTTCAAATTGTCCGTTTTTTCTGGATTGAGGATATATTTAATCAATCGTCTACGGTATTTTTTACCATGCGTCGCAAAGTGTTTAGTGACTACCATAAAACTCCCTCAGTCTATTCACTTCAACTTGAAAATCTTTCTCTACTCCAGTAATTAACTCACTAATTCCCTTACTCAATTCTTGTAATTGTTCCTGAGAAATCAGATGGCTCTGATTGATAGCGCGCGCAATTTGATTAATATTATTTCCGATCCGTCTCAATTCAAACACTAACTGTTCATAGGTATCCGTGTTAATTGTGACAAAAGCCATATTGGGATTAAGCAAAACTTTTCTAGCATAGGCTGAGAAATTTTGACAATTGCTCTTAGCAATCCGTTCATTTAATTGGTGTAATTCTGGATCAGTTAGAAATACTTTTTTAAGATTGGTACGATAGCGATAAACCATTACATCCTCCTAACCCATATATTTTTCACGGAATTCACGACTGAGTGGTTGCTCTTGAGTCACTTCTGCAATCAATTCTTGAACGCAAGTCAATAAGATTGAGACGTGCTCTTGAGTCACTTGATGATTTTCTCTTGCGACAACCAGAACTTCATACACATCTCGACTAATCTGTTCAAACTTTCTGAGACTGCCAAGGGAGAACCAACTTTCAAAAATTCTATCCTGATAATTCTTTTTCAATAAATTTTGACGAAGAAATTCTGAGAAACTATCCACTTTTTGTTCCCTCATCATTTCTTTTATCTGTTTTTCTTCTTGTCTCGTAATTCTAAATTGCTTTCGGATTGACTTAATTTCTTGTCCCATTCTGATATCCCTTCAACATTCTACTTGTCTGACAGTGTAAGTCTACCTCACATTGTCAGTACGCTTCCTAAAGACCTCACTTGCTTCTTGTTCGGTCTTTGCGAGCTCAGATATTGTGGACACAATATCCCAAAAATCATATCGCCAGCCGACCAAAAATTTTCAGTTTTGACAGCCAACGATACGATAACTTGGTGGCTTCGCCCCCAAACCCCCAGTGAAAAATCAAAGATTGATTTTCCTGAGTATGATAAAAGGATAACAAGAATAATTTGGAAAAATTATCACATCATTGAAAAGAGGATAAAAAAAGAGAGCTGAATGCTCTCAAGAAATATCCTTATCAGTGTAATTCACGCACATTCTGATAATCAATATCAACATGTGAATTTGAATTTGCAAACTTGTACCCCATAAATAAAGCGTTGTGGTCACTATACGTTGATAAAATAATTTGATACCTATCTACAATCCCGTGACGCAAAATCTCAATAAACGACAATACGTTCATTGCATCCATATCTTGAATTGGATCATCTATCATCAAGAAATTTAAATTGTCGGACAACTTGAACATCGTATTCAAAGATAAGGTAAATGCAAGTGATACAACAGCTAACTGACCCGTACTTAATTGATTCATTACATCATGGTCATTATTCGGATCTGATTTAAATCTAATAATTGCTGCTCTTTCATCGCTACTATCCGTTGCTTTTTTATAGGTTAAGAAAATTCCCAAACCTTGTTGATAATTTTGTAACATTTTTGCTGAGTATATGAAGAATGGAATGCGTAGCTGTTTAACAATGCCTATTTTGAACTTTTTCACCTCTTCTTCATATCTAGTATGAATTTCTTTTAACCGCTCTGCAGTTTTTTCCAATATTTCTATCTGACGAGATAATTCTTGGAGTTGTATATTTTGAACTAGTTTATGCTGTTTATCTAAGTAGAGTTTCTTCTCTTCTAAATCTTCAATACGAATATTCTCCAATTCTTCAACTTTATTTTGAAAATACACGGGGAAGATATTCTCAGTATCCACTATCATATTTTCATTGATTGCATAGCTAGTATCAATTGTTGAGTTAATATACATTTTTAATTCAGATAATAGGCTTTCAACCGTAGATTTACTTATCTTAGAATATGAATTTGGTTTAATTTGATATGTTTCTAACCGTAATTCAGGAAATTCTTTTATTAATTCGTCAAGTTGTCTCTCAATATTTTCTAGATTACTAATATCTAAAGAACTATAAAGTTCATCATCGGCTACCAGTTTAGATTGGAATTCTTGTAAATTAGACTGGTACTGTTGATTATATACATCAAATGTTAAACTATCTAGCCGATAAGATGATACATTTGTGTACGATTGAATAAAAGTTTTAAAACCATTAATATTGAGAGAATAGTTCTTATACTCATTACGTAATTCTTGTAACTTAGCTAATAGAATTTCATCTATATTCGTAGTAAGGCTATTTAATTCATCAGTAATTCTTTGTTTCATTTGCTGAATTAATGAACTTAGCAACAATTGTACCTCTTGCAATTTTTGACTCTCTCTAGATGAAATTTCAGATAGATAAGCTTCATAAGTATCATAAGCTTGTTTCAAGTCATTGAAAGAAGCAAACTGCTGACTACAGAATGGGCATTTATTTTCATCAACATGTTGATGCCTTAATTCATTAAACTTGTTACTTAAATCACTCCTAAGTTGACGTAAATCACTTAAGTTTTTATCTACTTGTCCAACACTTTCTCTTAGTGTCTGGTAGCTTGTAAATTGTGATTTAAGTGATTCAAAATCATTTGATAACCTATCATTTTGATCATACTGAAAAGACCGCACTGTCATCTGATTGATATCACTTGACAGATTCACCCAGTATTGATTTAATTGTTTTCTTCGCCTATATTCATGAGAGATAGTCTCAAAAGATTGAAGATAATTTTCTAAAAGTACGTATTCAAATAATCTCGGATTCTCTAATATGTATTTTTCCCACAGCCATTGATTATTTGGTCTTTGAACAAGTGGAAATAAAATAGAGGAATATAGAACACTATCCATAGTGTTGATTTCTCTCTTTCGGTTATCCTTTTTCAACTTTCTTTGATATTCAGTAATTGAAAAATTTTGTTTAAATTCGATAATCTTGTTAATGGTAATTTTAAAATCATCTAACTGATTAAGGTTATCTACAGAAAATGGACTCTCTTTATCAAATGGGAAAGTCCGATGTTTGAATAATCTTTTGGGAGCAATATTATCAAATTTTTGCTCAGTAAACTTTTCTTTTTGCTCAGTAAGAGTTCTTAATCTACTATTAATAGCCCTATGCACTTCATTAATTTTCTTTATCTTACCCTCGATTTCATCTGTTTTCACCAAAAACGAGAGATCATTGCTCCTATCTTTCTCAGATTTCTTTAGAAAAAACGTTGTCTCTTCTTGTTGGATATAGTTAAACAGATTGAAAATCTTAGCAATTTCATATTTCCCATTAACCTCTAAAAATTTATCAACTGTAGTCTGATTTATTTTAGACAATTTAATATCATTATCTATGCTACTAAAATTTTTATCAGTTACTTCTTCCTGCCGAAACAACTTAAATTGCTCGATAGATTTCTTTGGAGCAAATACCTTCCCACCTGTAGGACTATTATTTGTTAAAATTCGAATAATAGCTAACTGCTCACCATTTGATTTTTCTAACCATAATTTTATAATCACCGGTTTAGAACTATCATTTTGAAAGAAAGGTTTATTATACGTAATATTTTCGCCTGTTACTTGAATCATTTGAGTGATTCGAGAAATATTACCTGTCAAACCTAACTCTATTGCATCAAAAATAGTTGTCTTTCCAAATCCATTTGGCCCAACTAAAAACGTTATATTATCACTAAAATCAATAACCGTTTTATGTCTAAAATTTTTAAAATTATAAAGTAAAATCTTTTTGATTTTCACAATCCCAATCCTCCAAAATTTGTTGTAAACTACCTATAGTAGCAGTATCTTCAAGTTGTGAACCAATCTTATCACTATTAAACAGCTCTAAAATATGACTTACTTGTTGCTCCTTCTCAACTAATCCTTCTGCTTCTATTCTTAATTTTATTCTATCTTCAATTGTTTCAAAGTGAGCATCAGAATGAGGAAGAGAAATAAATGGTAATTTGATAATCAATTGCATAGCGATAAAATAAGCATCATTAAAAAACATGTCTTTCTCAAATTTATCGAATAAACTATCTTCATCTGAATTATCACCATTATCTTGAATATAATCAAATAAGTTTTGAATAGATGGTTCAAGTTTTCCGATACCTTCTTCGGTATAAAAGATGACATACTTCCTAAAATAATACTCATCCTCCTCTATCACTATAGCTACATTCTTAAGACTTTCGTATTCTTTTTTTAGATTCTCAACTTTCACAGCTACAAGTAAGGATGTATTCTTTTTGACTTTTTCATTATCTAATTTTTGAAACTCTGAAATCAACTTCTCTAATTTATCAGTTTTAAAAAAATCTTGAATTTCTCCCATCTCAAAATGTTCAATAAGAAAAAACTCATGCTCGTTACCAAATAACATCAAAGAAGGATGTTCAAGTAGATTGTATCTATTAGATTCCATAATACTAACTAAAAAATCATTCATATTGTTCTCCTATTAATTTCTCAACCGTTTTATCAATATCAATAAACTCAAGATGGTTTGAAAATAGACTATCCTTATCGAAAGGTCGTTGCCTATATGGTGACTCCAAAACATCATTTAATTGTCGCTGCTCAAATAATGGTGAGTTTATCCTACCGTTTACTAGATAATCTACGTCAAAACTCGCTGTTAGAAACGGCTTATTATTTCTAATACTTTGGACAAGTTTACCTACTTCGCCACTTTTATACTTTTTATTAATCAAACTTAGTCGATAACTTGACTGTGTTGAATCATAACGCAGATTAGGAATATCAAAAAAATCCTGATTAATCTCTTTATAAAATTCATAAAATATTTCTTCAAAAATATCTTCATCCAGCAATGCATCTATTGACTGTACTTCTTTCAAAGATTTTATACTTTTTTGAGGATGCAAGTCGATAATAAAATCTTCAAATTCCTTATGCGATAGATTTAAAATGGCATTGAATAAAGATGAGTCAGTGCTATCATCAAAATTTTTATTCCAATAAATTTCAAATAACCTTTTTACTCTACTAATTGCTTGTTTTTCCCGTTTTTCGGTAGAAATAACAATATCGTAAATCTCTGAAAATAAAATTACTGGATTTGCTCCTCCTCCAGCTTCATGTGCCTCTCT
>AQTU01000005.1:0-76014 GCA_000385835.1 Streptococcus mitis 13/39
AGGGAGTTCAACTTTTGGGAGAGGCTGATCAAAGGTACAGGAATACTGGATGCAGCAATTCAAAGAGAATAAGAAAAGAGGCAGACTCTTCATTGTATATTCAGACTGCTTACCCGAAGACTTAAAAAATATGGATGAATCCGTAGTTGAGTTCTTCGAATCTGGCATAGTGGTACAGTTGAAATCTCCTAAGGGCTAGTTTATTTTGCTTTAATCGTTTTGAATATAAAGTGCAAAGTTAGAGGTTAAAATGATGAACAATACAGGATTAGATAACAAATATCAATTTGAAAATTTTATAGAAAAAGATGGTAATGATTTAGCAAAGAAAGGTTCCTTAGCAGTAGTAGAGAACCTAGGATTAAAATATAATCCTCTTTATATTTATGGGGAATCATGTTCAGGTAAAACACATCTCCTGCAAGCTATTGGTAATAAGGTTCTTGAGAATAATCCAGAAAAACGAGTAAAATACATTTCTGCTGAAAACTTATTGGAAAATGAGCTAGAAATACAAAAAGTTAGAAGTGAGGAGTTTGATCTCCTAATCGTAGATGATATTCAGGTATTGGGAGAAAAAGATGATATGATTCAAGAAAAATTCTTTAATCTTTTTAATTCTCTACATGTTAAGGATAAGCAAATTGTTTTATCTAGTGACTCTGAACCAGATCAATTGAAAAATGTTCAATCTCGTTTGATTGTTCGTTTTAAGTGGGGAATGACAGTGTGTCTAGCATCAATTGAATGATAAAAAGGACTGCAGATGAATGATCAAGAGAGATTACTAACGATCTTTTTACGCTTACAGTTTGGGATTCCATTAGGAAAAAAGCAACTGGCTCAGGAATTTGAGGTTAGCGAAAAGACGATACAGAGAGATTTTTCGCTACTCCGTGATATTTTATCTAGTAACACCAGTTATAGTGGAGATTTGCTTTATAACCGTAAGACGAATAAGTATTGTTTAGCGAGTAAGTCAGTTTTTAATAAAAAGGATATTCTCGTTATTTCAAAGATTTTATTGGAAAATAGAGCACTGAATCGGTCAGAAATTGATAGCTTACTAAAAAATTTGCTGATTTTAGTTCCTCATGATGACAAAAAAGAAATTGAGCAGATTATTGGTAGTGAAAAGCTTAATTATGCTCCCTTAACGGATCAACAAAATAGAATAGAGAAAATTTGGAATTTATCAGAAGCTATTTTGCATGAACAGGTTCTAGACATTATTTATCAAAAACCTTATTCTGAATCTTCTAAGAGGCAGACTGTTTTACCAGTCTCTCTTTACTATGATAGTCATTATTTCTATCTGGTTGTTTACCAGTTGAAACATGCTACTTATATTACTTTAAGAGTAGATCGTATCCAGTCATGGTCTCTTAGTGGTATAGAGAAACCCTCTATTTCTTATCGAGATAAATTTAGAGATGGTGATATTCGTAACGAGAGAGTAGATGCTTTTATCGGGAAGAAAATCAGTATTGAAATCGAGTATTTGTACGATCCGACGATTGTGTTGGACCAATTTCCAAATGCAAAAATAGTTGGGAAAAATGGCGCCTGGACTCATTTTCAGTTTGAAAGTCAGCATACACCGGGGCTTAAACGCTGGTTGCTGGGACAAGGGGAAGCAGTCACTATTTTGTCTCCTCGAATTTTAGTAGAGGATATGAAGCAAACAGTTCAAGAAATGATAGATAAATATAGATGAGGATAAAATGACTATTCAATTTACTTCTAAAAAGGTTGGAGAACTATTGAAAGAAGGGAATTTGCGAATTCCTTCTTATCAAAGACCATATAAATGGAACAGAAAACATATCCGTAATCTTTTTTATGATTTACGAGATGCTATGGGGAAAAAGGAATATCAGATTGGTTCTGTTATCTTGCATGAAAATGATGAAAATGATGGAAATGATAGAAATGATAGATACTTAGATATTGTCGATGGACAGCAACGGCTAATTTCTATTTCCTTGTTTCTTCATTTATTAGATAGTTTAGAGAATTATAAGGGTGCTAAGCAACTGCTGAGTGCTACTGTATTTGGAGAGCTATCTTGCTATCATGCGAGTGAAAATTATAATGAGTGGGAAAATTTGGCTCAATTGGTTGGCGAAAATGAGGCAAAAGATATTTGCAACTTTTTATTAGAGAATTGTGCTGTCTCTGTGATTACTATGCCCCAAGAACGATTATCAGAAGCCTTTCAGTTATTTGATTCTCAGAATAATCGTGGAAAATCTTTAGAACCTCATGATTTGCTCAAAGCTTATCATCTTCGCAAGCAAGATTCCGAAGATGAAAGAATTGTGGAAAAGTGGGAGCAATTTGTAGAAGATAAAGATTTAAGTCTCAAAGAGTTGTTTGATAAACATCTTTTTCGTATGAGACGTTGGTCTCGAGGAGAGACAGGATTGACAAACAAGCGTTATGGTTCTTATCTCCGTTTTACAGAGGATTTTATTGACGATTTTAAAGGTGTTGATTTGAATCAGGACTTTCCATATCTAGAATTGTATCGTCATATTGAAAAGCTCCCTATGTCCATTACTATGCCAATCATTGATGGAAGTAAATTTTTTGAGTATATTGAATCTGCTCATGAAACTATTAGAGTTCATAAAAAATTTTTAAATAAAAAGTTAGGATTCTCTAATGAGTCAGAGAAGGAAGAACAAAATTTGGCTTACCCAAAAGGTATGTTAAACATTTACAATAGCTCAAAAGGACGCTATCTCAAATGTCACAATATATTCCTAAATATTTGCTCGCTTTTCGCAGATAGATTTGGAAAAGATGAGCTATCAAAGGAGATAGTAGAGACCTTGTTTATTTGGTCTTACTACCCTCGAGTTAAATCTAAAGCCATATACGATGCAACGGTAGGGAAATACGCCGCTGGTGGAAGGTTTAGACAAAAAGAGGTTCAAAAGCTATTTCAACTTTTATCCCATGCTGTCACTCCCAATGATTTTATGGTCAAGATAGATAGAGAGTTATTTGAAAATTATACTGTGGACAAGATTATAGAAGAGGAAAAAGATAAATGGTAGAAACACATATAAGCTTATCAGTTAATCGTTTGTTAAATGAAGATACCTATGCTATTCCTCTTTATCAGAGAAATTTTGCTTGGACTTATGATGAAATTGAGCAGTTACTGAATGACGTAGCAGATGCTTTTCAAGAAAATAGAGATAGAGACAATTATTATATTGGAACATTAGTCGTTAATAAAGAGAATGATATTTTCAAAATCATAGATGGGCAACAACGAACAACAGCCCTTAATTTGATTGCCTTAGCTTTGAAGCATGAGTTTGGTTTTGATAGATTGAAAGCTGTCAATCTTACCTTCCCAGCTAGGAAGAAATCAAATAAGAATATTAAAGATTTATTTGCCAAGCAAGAAATTTCAGAGGACGATGAAAATGAGCTGACTAGAGGTTACGGATATGCTAAAGACGCATTGAAAAAAGTGCTAGAGGAGCGCCGTCTTGATCCTCAGTCTTTTGTTAATTATCTTTTTGAGAATGTCATCATTTTTCGGAGTATACTTCCTGAAGATTTAGATTTGAATCTTTATTTCGAACGTTTCAACTCTCGAGGAGAACAACTAGAGGCTCATGAGATTCTTAAGGCACAAATGATGTCTAAATTTGGTGAAGATCAAGAAATGGCACAAAAATTTGCGAGAATTTGGGACGCCTGTGCAGAATTTGATAAGCCGGTAGCAAGTCAGTTTAAGATGCGGCGGAAGAGAGCAGATGACTTTCAAGAACGTGAACGTATTTTTGGATGGCATTTCACAAATTATTCATTTCATAATATTTATAATGATATTGATTTTCATCAAAATGAAAGAAGAAAGTTATCAGATATATTAGGAAAAAAGATAAATGAAAAAAATATAGAAGTAGAAAAAGATTTTGGCGATTATACTACAGTCATTGATTTTCCAACATTCTTACTCCATGTATTGGCAATTGCGGAAGGTAAGAAAACGGATGAGATTCAACTAGATGATAAGAAACTTTTAGCACTATTTGATATAAAAAATAAAGATAAAACTTGGGTTATTGAATTTAGTGAATTTCTTCTTAGAATAAAACACATTTTCGATAATTACATCGTTAGAAACTCGAATACGGATTCTTCAAGTAGAAATAAGGATGAATGGTTTTTACAGAAGGGGACTTATTATGAATATCAACCTAATGGGAAAGCGAAAGAGCATTACATAGTTGAAGAACGCTTTACTAAGAATACATTTTCAGATTCGGAAATTAACCAAAACATTATTCTTCTCCAATCCATGTTTGCTGTGACCTTTACTGCCAATCGTGACAGTCGTTGGTTATATGAAATCTTACAATTCTTCTTTAACCGTATTGAAGAGTTAAATCAAGCAGAATTTGCTGGTTCGTTTAAGAATTTTCTTGAGAAAATGGCAGTGAGATATGCTGAGGAAAGGTTGTTCACTGAAGATAAAAGTATCAAAACATATGGGGAAATTCCTGTTTATGCTTTTAACTTTGTAGATTATGTTTTATGGAAAAATCGTGAAGAATTGAAGAAAGATTACGATATTAAGTTTGAAGATTTTAAATTTGCTTATCGTCGATCCATAGAGCATTGGTATCCACAACATCCAAATAGTGATGAAATAGTGGAAAAGATGGATGATAAATTTTTGCACTCCTTCGGGAATCTTTGTATCATTACTGATAGTCAAAATTCGAAGTTTGGAAATTTAGTTCCAAGTGCAAAGTATAAACAGTGGGAAGGAATTTTCAATCGCCAGAGTTTAAAATTACAGATGATGGCAGACGTAACGGTAAAAAATGATAAATGGAGTATTCGTGAGATTCAATTTATGGAAAAAGAAGTGGAAAGATATGTTCACGACTTTTGTTTTAGTTAATTAAAAACAAGCTTTATTAGGCTTGTTTTTAAATTTATATCATATGTGATATACTAGTAACGGAGGATATTTCATGAAACTAAGAATTTTTGCGGAAGACAAGCCGGCTGAGAAGGTATTTGAATATCAATTAGAACTTGCTGATCAGACAATTCTTCTATCGACAGCACTCTTGTCAGGTGCTATTGCTTTGGCAGGATTATTTTCTGCCTTGAAAGAAAAATAAAAATAGAAAAGGACAAATAAAATGGTTTTACCAAATTTTAAAGAAAATCTAGAAAAATATGCGAAATTGTTGGTTGCAAATGGAATCAATGTGCAACCTGGTCACACTTTGGCTCTCTCTATCGATGTGGAGCAACGTGAGTTGGCTCACTTAATCGTCAAAGAAGCTTATGCTTTGGGTGCACATGAGGTTATCGTTCAGTGGACAGATGATATCATTAACCGTGAGAAATTCCTCCACACACCGATGGAACGTTTGGACAATGTGCCAGAATACAAGATTGCTGAGATGAACTATCTCTTGGAGAACAAGGCTAGCCGTCTAGGAGTTCGTTCATCTGATCCAGGTGCCTTGAACGGTGTGGATGCTGACAAGCTTTCAGCTTCTGCTAAAGCTATGGGGCTTGCCATGAAGCCAATGCGTATCGCAACTCAATCTAACAAGGTTAGTTGGACTGTAGCAGCCGCTGCTGGACTTGAGTGGGCTAAGAAAGTCTTTCCAAATGCTGCGAGCGATGAAGAAGCAGTCGATCTCCTTTGGGACCAAATCTTCAAAACTTGCCGAGTCTACGAAGCAGATCCTGTTAAGGCTTGGGAAGAGCATGCAGCTATCCTCAAGAGTAAAGCTGATATGCTCAATAAAGAACAATTTTCAGCCCTTCACTACACAGCGCCAGGGACAGATTTGACACTTGGTTTACCAAAGAACCACGTTTGGGAATCAGCTGGTGCTATCAATGCACAGGGCGAAGGATTCTTGCCAAATATGCCGACAGAAGAAGTCTTCACAGCGCCTGACTTCCGTCGTGCAGATGGTTATGTCACTTCTACAAAACCGCTTAGCTATAATGGAAATATCATCGAGGGAATTAAAGTAACCTTCAAGGATGGACAAATTGTGGATATCACTGCAGAAAAAGGCGATCAAGTCATGAAAGACCTTGTCTTTGAAAATGCGGGTGCGCGTGCCTTGGGTGAATGTGCCTTGGTACCAGATCCAAGCCCAATTTCTCAGTCAGGCATTACCTTCTTTAACACCCTTTTCGATGAAAATGCGTCAAATCACTTGGCTATCGGTGCAGCCTATGCAACTAGCGTTGTTGGTGGAGCGGAGATGAGCGAAGAGGAACTTGAAGCTGCGGGGCTTAACCGTTCAGATGTTCACGTAGACTTTATGATTGGTTCTAACCAAATGGATATCGATGGTATCCGTGAGGATGGGACACGTGTACCACTCTTCCGTAACGGAGATTGGGCAAATTAAGGAGATAATATGTTAGGAAGTATGTTCGTTGGTCTCCTAGTGGGATTTTTAGCAGGTACTCTGACCAATCGTGGAGAACGCATGGGATGTTTTGGAAAAATGTTTCTAGGCTGGATTGGTGCCTTTATAGGCCATTTGCTTTTTGGGACTTGGGGACCGATAATAGCAGGAACTGCCATTATTCCGGCAGTACTAGGTTCCATGATTGTCTTAGCGATTTTCTGGAGACGAGGAAGTTAATTTCTTAAATCTGATACTCAATGAAAATCAAAGAGCAAACTAGGAAACTAGCCGCAGGCTGCTCAAAGCACTGTTTTGAGGTTGTAGATAGAACTGACGAAGTCAGCTCAAAACACTGTTTTGAGGTTGCAGATAGAACTGACGAAGTCAGTAACATATATACGGCAAGGCGACGTTGACGCGGTTTGAAGAGATTTTTGAAGAGTATGAAACGAAAAGGAGGTTGGTCATTGTACCAGCCTCCTTTTGAGTGTGATATAATAGTTCTATGAGATTAGATAAATTTTTAGTTGCCTGCGCTGTAGGGAGTCGGACAGAGGTCAAAAACATGCTCAAGGCTGGGCGCGTGATGGTAAATGGTAAAAAAGAAAAGTCAGCGAAACTGCAGATTAATGAAGAAAGAGATGAGATTCGCTTTGACGGGCAAGTATTGGAGTATGAAGAGTTTGTCTACTACATGATGAACAAGCCCAAAGGAGTTATCTCAGCGACTGAGGATCCTAAGCACAGAACCGTTCTGGATTTGCTGGATGATATTGCTCGGAGCAAGGAAGTTTTCCCAGTAGGACGCTTGGATATTGATACACATGGTCTTTTGCTCTTGACTAATAACGGCAAGCTTGCCCATGCTCTTCTTTCGCCAAAGCGTCATGTGGATAAGACCTATCTGGCTCAGGTCAAGGGAATTATGACCCAAGAAGACGTAGAGACATTTGCCAAGGGCATTCCGCTCAAAGACTTTACCTGTCAGCCCGCTAGACTGGAGATTGTGTCCATAGATAAAGAAAAAAATCAAAGCCAAATTCGTGTGACCATTGCAGAAGGGAAGTTCCATCAGGTCAAGCGTATGGTGGGCTACTGTGGCAAGGAAGTAGTAGACTTGCAACGTTTGACTATGGGAACTCTAGTATTGGATGAGAATTTGCAGCGAGGAGAATGGCGTCGCTTGACCAAGGAAGAATTAGAGATTCTCCTTGCAAGTATGGCTTAGTTTGATTTATATTAGAAAAAGGTGAGGGACAATGTCCTTGCCTTTTATGTTTTTCAGTTGCTTACTTTGTGAAAAGAGTTATAATAGACTGTAGAATAAAAGGAGGAATCTATGAACGCGATTCAAGAATCATTTACTGATAAACTATTTGCCAATTATGAAGCAAACGTAAAATACCAAGCGATTGAAAATGCTGCCAGCCACAACGGGATTTTTGCAGCCCTAGAACGTCGTCAGAGCCATGTAGACAATACGCCTGTTTTCTCATTGGATTTGATCAAGGATAAGGTAACCAACCAGAAAGCGTCTGGTCGTTGCTGGATGTTTGCGGCTCTCAATACCTTCCGCCACAAACTCATCTCGCAATACAAATTGGAAAATTTTGAGTTATCACAGGCCCACACATTCTTCTGGGACAAGTATGAAAAATCTAACTGGTTCTTGGAGCAAGTCATTGCGACTGCAGACCAAGATTTGACGAGCCGTAAGGTTAAATTCCTACTTCAAACTCCACAACAAGATGGTGGTCAATGGGATATGGTCGTTTCTCTCTTTGAAAAATACGGTGTCGTGCCTAAGTCAGTTTACCCTGAGTCTGTTTCATCTAGTAGCAGCCGTGAGCTAAACGCAATCCTTAACAAATTGCTTCGCCAAGATGCTCAAATCTTGCGTGACTTGCTTGCTTCAGGCGCAGATCAAGCGACTGTTCAAGCTAAGAAAGAAGACCTCTTACAAGAAATCTTTAATTTTCTTGCTATGTCTTTAGGACTTCCACCACGTAAATTTGACTTTGCTTATCGTGATAAAGATAACAACTACCAAAGCGAAAAAGGTATCACACCACAGGAATTTTACAAGAAATATGTCAATCTTCCTCTAGAAGATTACGTTTCTGTTATCAATGCTCCAACTGCTGACAAGCCTTACGGCCAATCTTACACAGTTGAGATGTTGGGAAATGTGGTTGGTAGCCGTGCAGTTCGCTACATCAACGTGCCGATGGAGCGCTTAAAAGAATTGGCGATTGCTCAAATGCAAGCAGGTGAGACTGTTTGGTTTGGTTCAGATGTTGGTCAGCTCAGCAACCGCAAAGCTGGAATCCTTGCGACAGATGTTTATGACTTCGAATCAAGCATGGACATTAAACTCACTCAAGACAAGGCTGGACGTCTGGACTACAGCGAAAGCTTAATGACTCACGCCATGGTCTTGACAGGTGTTGATTTGGATGAAAATGGCAAGTCAACAAAGTGGAAGGTTGAAAACTCTTGGGGAGACAAGGTCGGTACAGATGGCTACTTCGTTGCCTCAGACGCTTGGATGGACGAATACACTTACCAAATCGTTGTTCGCAAAGAATTGCTGACAGCCGAAGAACAAGCTGCCTATGAAGCAGAACCAATCGTACTTGCACCATGGGATCCAATGGGAGCCTTGGCTGAATAAAAGCATAGAAAAAAGGAATCAGGTTTAGAACCTGGTTCCTTTTGAGTTTCTTGATTACATGATACCGAAGAAACGAGCTGCGATACCTACTGCAAAGAGTGCAAGGATGATTGAGATTGGTGATACTTTTTTCTTAAGCAACCACATGCAAAGGAAAGTAAGGAGAAGTCCCATCAATCCTGGAATCAATGAGTTCAACTGACCTTGAAGGGTTTGTGGTTGAATCTTATCTAGGCTCAATCCACCAAGTGCTTGACCAAGGATACCTTTCAATTCAGCACCTGATACAGGACCTTCTGGGAAGTTGATGTAGGCACCTTCAGCCAATTGTTTACCAGGAAGGTTAACAGTGAAGTTAATCGATACCCAACGTTGTACAAGAACGGCAAGGATGAACATACCAAGGATAGAAGCACCTTTAGTGATGTCTTTCAAAATACCACCAGACATGTCTTTAGTGATTTCAGATCCAGCCTTGTAACCAAACTCTTGTGTGTACCATAGGAAGGCCATACGAATCGCATTCCATCCGAAGAAGAAGAGAAGTGGTCCAACCAAGTTACCAGATGCAGCAAGTGATGCACCAAGAGCTCCAAGGATAGGACGAACTGTAAACCAGAATACTGGGTCACCGATACCAGCAAGAGGTCCCATCATACCGATTTTAACCCCTTGGATAGCAGCGTCATCGATTTCAACACCGTTCGCGCGTTCTTCTTCAAGTGCAAGAGTAACCCCCATGATTGGAGCAGCTACGTATGGGTGAGTGTTGAAGAACTCAAGGTGGCGCTCAAGAGCAGCAGCTTGGTCTTCTTTAGTAGTGTACAATTTTTTGATAGCTGGGATCAATGAGTAAGCCCAACCCAAGTTTTGCATACGTTCGTAGTTCCAAGAACCTTGAAGGAATTGTGAACGCCACCAAACTTTTTTACGATCTGATTTTGATAATTGAAGTTTTTCAGTCATGATTGTTCCCCTTTCTAGTAGTCTTCTAGGATATCACCGATTGGGTCGTTAGAAGTCGCAGCTCCTCCGCCACCGTTACCACCTTGTTTTGAAAGGTTAAGGTAGATGAAGGCAAGGGCAACACCGACTACACCAAGGGCAATCAAAGTCAATTGAGAAATGGCAGCAAAAGCAAAACCGATTGCGAAGAATGGCCATACTTCACGAGTCGCCATCATGTTGATAACCATAGCGTAACCAACGGCAACGACCATAGCACCACCGACAGCCATACCACCGTTCAACCAGTCTGGCATCAATTTAAGAGCATCTTGAACGGCAGAAGCTGGGATAGCGATAAGGAAGGCAGCAGGGATAGCAATACGAAGACCTTGAAGAAGAAGTGCGATAAAGTGAGCACGTTCAACAGCTGCAATATTTCCTTCTTTAGCAGCTGCGTCTGCAGTGTGAACCAAACCAACTGAGATTGTACGAACAATCATTGTCAAGAAAAGTCCAGCTACGGCAAGAGGGATAGCTGTTGCTGTTGCAACGGCGATACCTTCAGTAGTAAAGTTACCACCTTTGATCAAGATGATTGCTGCGGCAACAGATGCAAGAGCAGCGTCAGGAGCTACGGCAGCTCCGATGTTTGCCCAACCAAGGGCAATCATTTGAAGTGATCCACCAAGCATAACCCCTGCTTCAAGGTTACCTGTTACAAGACCGATAAGTACATGCGACGATTGGTTGATGGAATTGGAATTGGTCGAGGATACCTTCAAGACCTGCAAGGAAGGCAACAACTACAACCAAGACAGCAGAAATAATTGAAATATCTGACATGGTTTTATTCCTTTTCTATTTAATGATAATAAAGTGAAAAATTTTCTTAGAATTCTTCTATAGTTTAATGTCTATTATTGAACGTTGGCTTTGTTAATCAAGTCAAACAAATCTTTTTTGGTGTCGTTTGGTACTTTACGTACGTCAAATTCAACACCGAGGTCACGCATTTTTTCAAATGTAGCAACGTCATCTTTGTCCATAGACAAAACGTTGTTGACCATTGTTTTACCTGTTGAGTGAGCCATTGATCCTACGTTAAGGGTCTTGATTGGCACGCCACCTTCGATTGCACGAAGGGCATCTTGAGGTGTTTCAAACAAGATAAGGGCATGTGTTTCTCCAAAGCGTGGGTCTTTTGAAACCTCGATCAATTTTTGAATTGGAACCACATTGGCTCTGACATTATTTGGAGCTGCTTGTTTAATCAATTCTTTACGAAGGTCGTCGTTGGCAACGTTGTCTGAAGCAACGATGATACGGTCTGCTTTTGAATCTGGAGTCCAAGCAGTTGCAACCTGACCGTGAAGGAGACGTGTGTCAAGACGAGCAAGGTTAATCTTGAGTTTTCCATCCCCGATAACAGTTCCTTCTGGGATAGCAGCTTGGGCAACTGGAGCAGCTGCAGCAGTTGCAACTTCTTCAACTGGATTTAACTCTTCTGGAAGAGCTTTGATGCCATCTTTGGCTTCTTTGATAATATTCGCAGCGACTTTTTCTACACCTGCAGCAGCGTCCATCAGGCGCTCTGTGTAGGCTTGGATTAACATCGGTAAGTTAAGTCCTGTGATGATAGCAAACTTACGTTCAGGATTTTCTCCCATCACGCGACTAGCTTGGTTGAATGGAGATCCACTCCAAAGGTCAGCCAAAACTAGAACCTCATCTTCTGCGTCAAATGCAGCAACAGCGTTATTAAACTTAGCGTATAGATCATCAGGACCTTCATTTGGCATAAAGGTTACAACTTGAACCTTTTCTTGTTCACCAAAGATCATAGATCCTGACTGATGAATACCCGCAGCAAATTCGCCGTGGCTCGCAATAATGATTCCGATACTCATTATTGTCATTCCTCCTTTTTGTTTTAGTTTTCGTTTAAGAAAACTTTAAGACTGTTTAAGTATAAACCGTTTTCATCTAAAAATCAACTATTTATCATAAAATAATTAAAAAGATTACATCTGAAAATATTGATATATTGAGTTTTAGAGAAGTTTTTTTGAATCCTTATTAAAAAATTTAATATAAAAAAGTTGGAAGCGTATTCCAACTTTTAAAATAGGTTTCTATTAGATTAGTGGGTGAAGTCGAGTACCATACGTCCTTGGATTTGACCTTTTTCCATTTCGTCGAAAATGGATACGGCATCTTCTATTGGACGTTTTTGAACAACTGGAACTACCAAACCTTCTGCACCGAATTGGAAGGCTTCTTCCAAGTCTTTACGAGTTCCAACAAGAGAACCAATAACTTGGATTCCATCTAGAACGGTTTTCACGATGCTGAGTTCCATCATTTCAGAAGGAAGACCAACAGCGACTACGCGACCACCGGCACGAACTGAGTCAACAGCCTGGTTGAAGGCAACTTTAGACACAGCAGTTACGACAGCTGAATGAGCTCCACCATCAGTTTTTTCCTTTATGAGTCCAGGTACATCTTCAACTTCGAGTCCGTTAATCACAATGTCAGCGCCAACTTCTTTTGCAAGGGCAAGTTTGTCGTTGTTGATATCAACTGCGATGACATGAGCATTGAATACTTTTTTAGCGTATTGAACAGCTAGGTTACCAAGTCCACCAGCGCCGTAAAGAACAACCCATTGGCCTGGTTCAACTTTGGCTTCTTTAATAGCTTTATAGGTTGTTACACCAGCACATGTGATAGAAGAAGCTTGGGCTGGATCAAGTCCGTCAGGAACTTTGACAGCATAGTCTGCAGTTACAATACATTGTTCAGCCATACCACCATCTACTGAGTAGCCAGCATTTTTCACTGTACGGCAAAGAGTTTCACGGCCAGTAGTACAGTATTCGCAAGTGCCACATCCTTCAAAGAACCAAGCAACGCTGACGCGGTCACCGACTTTAAGGCTTTTTACATCTGGGGCAATCTCTTTGACGATACCAACACCTTCGTGTCCTAGGATACGTCCTGGTACTTGACCAAAGTCACCATGGGCAACGTGGAGGTCAGTGTGGCAAACACCACAGTATTCAATTTCTACAAGTGCTTCCCCAGTTTCAAGTGGACGGAGTACTTTTTCTTCAACAGCAACACCAGTGCTTTCTGGATTTACAACAACAGCTTTCATAGCTATCCTCCTTGATATTGACCGAGAACAGGGATAACGGGACTGGATTGATTTTGTGTCAACAGAGTCGAGTATGACGAGCTCTCTTGTATTTATATGTGAATTATATCACAAAAGAAAGCCTTTTCCAATGTTTTGGAGGCAAAAAATAGAATAATCGATTAACTGGTTGATGAGACTGTGAAAAGAGCACAAAGACCAGCTTGCAAGCTGGTCAGAATGAACTATAAGAATAAATCTTGCAGAGTTTTGGCAACCCCGTCTTGGTCATTTGTCAAGGAAATTTGCTCATCTGCATAGGGGAGTAGCTCTGGGTTGGCATTTTTCATGGCATAACCTTTCCCAGCAAAAGCGAGCATTTCGGTATCATTGTGCTCATCTCCAAAGGCAATCAAATCCTTTTTGTCACGATTCATTACCTTGAGCAAGTAGTCTAAGGCGAAGGCCTTGTTGACTCCTTTTGGAGTACACTCAAGGATATTGAGCGGACCTCCCCAGGTATTGATAGACAGTTGATGCTGGTAGAAGGCGTTCATTTCTTTTGCCAAGGCATATTTGTCACTGGCTCTGGTCTGTAACAGAATACAGTTAGGATCCTTGGTTACTAACTCTGGCTGAAATTGATCTTCAGGCTGGAAAGCTTCTACCCCAAATAGTTTGGGATTGGCAATTTCTTCATTAGGATTGGTGATATAGAATTTTTTACGGTATTCTCCAGCGATAAAATCGGCTTGAATGTCCTCTGAACGTTGAACCATATCTAGCAGATATTTTTTGTCTACGGTTAAACACTTTTCAAAATCCCAAACTTGGTCTGGTAAATGAGTAAGGGAGCCGTTGAAGTTAATCATAGGAGTGTCTAAGCCTAGTTCACGGTAGAAATCTTTTGACATTCGGTAAGGGCGCCCTGTCGTAATAATAACTTGATGGCCTTTTTCAGTAACTTTTTTGATGGTTTTTTTGGTAAAGTCAGAAATTTGACTGTCTGAGTTGAGTAGGGTTCCATCCAAGTCAACTGCAATAATTTTTTTCGTCATAGGGACCTTTCTAGTGTCTTTTCAGATAAGATGTCTTCTATTATAACAGAAAGCAAGCAGAAAAGCAGATTCCAAACAAAAAATGAAATTGGATCAATTTCTTAAATAAATCAAACAAAGATATTGAAAAAGTGAATGATAAATGATATAATTCTATTATTGTTCGTAAAAATTAAAAGGAGATTGATGATGGACAAATTATTTAAACTAAAAGAGAACGGTACAGACGTTCGTACAGAGGTTCTCGCTGGTTTAACAACTTTCTTTGCAATGAGCTATATTCTCTTTGTAAACCCACAAATTCTTTCGCAAACAGGAATGCCTGCTCAAGGTGTCTTCCTCGCAACGATTATCGGTGCAGTTGCTGGTACCTTGATGATGGCCTTCTATGCTAACTTACCTTATGCCCAAGCGCCAGGTATGGGTCTTAATGCCTTCTTTACCTTCACAGTCGTATTTGGACTTGGTTATTCTTGGCAAGAAGCCCTAGCTATGGTTTTCATCTGTGGTGTCATCTCATTGATTATTACCTTGACAAATGTTCGTAAAATGATCATTGAATCGATTCCCAATGCTCTTCGCTCAGCTATTTCAGCTGGTATCGGTGTCTTCCTTGCCTACGTAGGAATTAAGAATGCTGGACTTTTGAAATTTACGATTGATCCAGGCAACTATACTGTTGTAGGAGAAGGTGCTGACAAGGCTCAAGCCACGATTGCAGCAAATGCTTCAGCAGTTCCAGGATTGGTCAGTTTTAATAATCCAGCTGTTTTGGTGGCTCTTGCAGGACTTGCCATTACTATCTTCTTTGTCATCAAAGGGATTAAAGGGGGAATTATCCTTTCTATCTTGACAACAACTATTCTTGCTATTGCAGTTGGTTTGGTAGATTTGTCTAGTATCGATTTTGCTAATAACCATGTTGGTGCAGCCTTTGAAGACTTGAAGACAGTTTTTGGTGCAGCTCTTGGTTCAGAAGGTTTGGGAGCTTTGATTTCAGATACAGCTCGCTTGCCTGAAACTCTGATGGCTATTCTTGCCTTTTCATTGACAGATATTTTTGATACAATTGGTACCTTGATCGGTACAGGTGAAAAAGTTGGTATCGTAGCGACAAATGGTGAAAATCACCAATCAGCTAAGTTGGATAAGGCTCTTTACTCTGACTTGATTGGTACTTCAATTGGTGCCATCGCTGGTACTTCGAACGTAACGACTTATGTTGAGTCTGCTGCTGGTATCGGTGCAGGTGGACGTACTGGTTTGACAGCCTTGGTTGTAGCTATCTGTTTTGCGATCTCAAGCTTCTTTAGTCCACTTCTAGCGATTGTACCAACAGCCGCTACAGCTCCAATCTTGATTATCGTTGGGATTATGATGTTGGCTAGCTTGAAAAATATCCATTGGGACGATATGTCTGAAGCGGTTCCTGCTTTCTTCACATCTATCTTTATGGGATTCAGCTACTCTATCACTCAAGGGATTGCAGTTGGTTTCTTGACTTACACTTTGACTAAGCTTGTCAAAGGTCAAGCTAAAGATGTTCATGTCATGATTTGGATTTTGGATGCCTTGTTTATCCTTAACTACATCAGTATGGCCTTATAATAGGATAACCCAGGGGGATTTTCCCCCTTTTTTAATACAAAGGAGATGGGTGATGAAAGAGAAAAATATCTGGAAAGAATTATTGAATCGTGCAGGCTGGCTGTTAATCTTTTTGCTGGCGACAATTTTATATCAGATTCCTATAGGGGTTACTGCTATTTTAACTTTAAATGCAGTACCACTGTTGCAGTCAGGACTGATAGTTGCTGGTATTTCGATTGTGGTTCTGGTGCTATTTATTATTGGAGCTCGTAAAACACAATTAGCAAGTTTTAATTTTTCTTTTTTTAGAGCTAAGGATTTGGCACGTTTGGGATTAAGTTATTTAGTCATTATCTGTTCAAATATACTTGGTTCCATTTTATTGCAACTATCAAATGAGACGACAACAGGGAATCAGTCTCAGATTAACGATATGGTTCAGAATAGTTCTCTGATTTCCAGTTTCTTCTTGTTGGCCTTGCTTGCTCCAATTTGTGAGGAAATCTTGTGCCGTGGGATTGTTCCTAAAAAGATTTTCCGAGGCAAGGAGAATTTGGGATTTGTAGTCGGTACGATTGTGTTTGCTTTATTGCATCAACCAAGTAATTTACCTTCTTTATTGATCTATGGAGGTATGTCAATCGTTCTATCTTGGACGGCTTACAAGACCCAACGTTTGGAAATGTCTATCTTACTTCACATGATTGTGAATGGGGTTGCTTTCTGTTTGTTGGCTCTCGTGGTGATTTTGAGTCGGACATTAGGGATTTCTGTTTAAGATTTTTGACAATTGCTTACTTGTTTCTACTGGGAAAAAGATGAATGCAATCGTATCCATCTTTTTCTTTTTATGGTAAAATAGAGAAATAATATGGTGAAAAGCCTTGAGGGAGTGACCGATATGTCAAGTAAAGCCAATCATGCAAAGACAGCTATTTGCGGAATTATCAATGTAACCCCAGACTCCTTTTCGGATGGTGGTCAATTTTTTGCTCTTGAGCAGGCACTCCAGCAGGCTCGTAAATTGATAGCAGAAGGGGCTAGTATGCTAGATATCGGTGGAGAATCGACTCGCCCGGGCAGTAGCTATGTTGAGATAGAAGAGGAAATCCAGCGTGTTGTTCCAGTGATTAAAGCCATTCGCAAGGAAAGTAATGTCCTCATCTCTATTGATACTTGGAAGAGTCAGGTAGCAGAGGCTGCTTTGGCTGCTGGTGCCAATCTAGTCAATGATATCACTGGTCTCATGGGTGACGAAAAAATGGCCCATGTGGTAGCTAGGGCTGGAGCGAAAGTGGTCATCATGTTTAATCCAGTTATGGCTCGA
This sequence comes from Streptococcus mitis 13/39, assembly GCA_000385835.1. Lineage (GTDB taxonomy): Bacteria > Bacillota > Bacilli > Lactobacillales > Streptococcaceae > Streptococcus > Streptococcus mitis_AI. The sequence continues at coordinate 17,165 of AQTU01000005.1, forward strand.
CCTCATCACCCTAGCTCGCTTATATTCCCTCGTTTTGGATTTGGAGAAAGCTTTACAGAGGAAGAGTTAGCTAACTTTGAAAAATTGCCAATCGAAGACTTGATAGAGGCTTTCTTTGGCAGAGCACTAGCGAGAGCGAATCAAGCTGGAATTGCACAAGAAAATATCCTGTTGGATCCGGGAATCGGCTTTGGTCTGACCAAGAAAGAAAATTTGCTTCTTTTACGGGACCTGGATAAACTACATCAGAAGGGCTATCCAATCTTTCTTGGAGTGTCTCGCAAGCGGTTTGTCATCAATATTCTTGAAGATAATGGTTTTGAAGTCAATCCTGAGACAGAACTTGGTTTCCGCAATCGAGATACGGCTTCGGCTCATGTAACTAGTATTGTTGCAAGACAGGGTGTAGAAGTGGTGCGCGTGCATGATGTAGCTAGTCACAGGATGGCAGTTGAAATTGCCTCCGCCATTCGTCTGGCTGATGAAGCGGAAAATTTAGATTTAAAACAATATAAGTAAGATGAAAGAAATCGAAAATAATCAGTGGATTGCTAACTACCGGACGGACCAACCGCATTTTGGCTTGGAACGAATGGTGGAACTGTTAGCTTTGCGTGGCAATCCCCATCTCAAACTCAAGGTTATCCATATCGGAGGGACCAATGGCAAAGGTTCGACCATTGCTTTTTTGAAAAATATGTTGGAAAAGCTAGGGCTGAGAGTTGGCGTGTTTAGCTCGCCCTATCTCATTCATTACACAGACCAGATTAGCATCAATGGGGAATCTATCCCAGAAGCGAGACTAGAAGCTCTCATGGTGGACTATCAGTCTTTGTTGGAAGGAGAAGTGGCTGCCAATTTACAGGGCACAACCGAGTTTGAGATTATCACAGCTCTGGCTTATGACTACTTTGCCACAGAGCAAGTAGATGTGGCCATCATGGAAGTGGGCATGGGTGGACTCTTGGATAGTACCAATGTTTGTCAGCCCATTTTAACAGGCATTACGACTATTGGACTGGACCATGTAGCCCTACTTGGTGACACCTTGGAAGCCATAGCAGAGCAGAAAGCTGGTATTATCAAACAAGGAATTCCCTTGGTGACAGGTCGTATCGCTCCAGAAGCCTTGGCTGTGATTGACCGCATTGCGGAAGGGAAAGATGCGCCGAGACTTGTCTACGGGACAGATTATCAGGTCAGCCATCAAAAGAGTGTGGTTACAGGCGAAGTCTTTGACTATACAAGTGTTGTCAGACAAGGTCGCTTCCAGACTGGCCTGCTTGGTTTGCACCAGATAGAGAATGCTGGGATGGCCATAGCTTTACTTGATACTTTTTGTCAAGAAGATGGTCGAGAACTAGCAAGCAATCACTTGCTTGCTCAAGCTTTGGAAGAAACAAGTTGGCCAGGGCGTTTGGAAATCGTGTCAAGAGATCCCTTGATGATTTTGGATGGAGCCCACAATTCCCATGCTATCAAGGCTTTATTAGCAACCTTGCAAGAACGCTTTGCGGATTATCGTAAGGAAATCCTCTTTACTTGCATCAAAACCAAGGCCTTGGAGGATATGTTGGATTTGTTGGAGCAAATCCCAGATACCGAGCTTACCCTGACACATTTTGACGATAGTCGGGCGACTGATGAAAACGTGCTGGAAGAGGCAGCTAAGTCTAGAAATCTCAGCTACCAAGATTGGCAGGATTTTCTAGAGCAGAAATTGACAGATAAAAAAGAAGAGAAAAAAACAGTTAGGATTGTCACAGGTTCCTTGTATTTCTTGAGCCAAGTGAGAGCCTATCTGATGGAGAGGAAGAACGAAAATGGATACACAAAAGATTGAAGCAGCTGTAAAAATGATTATCGAGGCTGTAGGAGAGGACGCTAATCGCGAGGGCTTGCAGGAAACACCTGCTCGTGTCGCTCGTATGTACCAAGAGATTTTTTCAGGTCTTGGTCAAACAGCGGAGGAACATTTGTCAAAATCTTTTGAGATTATTGACGATAATATGGTGGTAGAAAAGGATATCTTTTTCCATACCATGTGTGAACACCACTTTCTACCATTTTATGGGAGAGCGCATATTGCCTATATTCCAGATGGTCGTGTGGCAGGTTTGTCTAAGCTAGCCCGTACGGTTGAAGTTTATTCTAAAAAGCCACAAATTCAAGAACGATTGAATATCGAAGTGGCCGATGCTTGATGGACTATCTAGGTGCTAAAGGAGCCTTTGTTGTCATTGAGGCGGAACATATGTGTATGAGCATGCGAGGTGTCAGAAAACCAGGCACTGCAACCTTGACGACAGTAGCTCGTGGTCTATTTGAAACAGATAAGGACCTCCGAGATCAGGCTTATCGTTTAATGGGACTGTAAAAAATCCGCTTTGGGCGGATTTTTCTAGAAAGGAATCATTATGGATCAACTGAAGATTAAGGATTTGGAAATTTTTGCCTATCATGGTCTTTTTCCTAGTGAGAAAGAATTGGGGCAGAAGTTTGTCGTTTCAGCCATCTTATCTTATGATATGACCAAGGCGGCTACAGACTTGGATTTGACAGCCTCTGTCCATTACGGAGAATTGTGTCAGCAGTGGACGACATGGTTTCAGGAAACGAGTGAAGATTTAATTGAAACGGTAGCTTATAAACTGGTAGAACGTACTTTTGAGACCTATCCTCTTGTCCAAGAAATTAAGCTGGAACTGAAAAAACCTTGGGCGCCAGTGCATTTGCCACTAGATACTTGCTCGGTAACCATTCATCGCCGCAAGCAACGAGCCTTTATCGCCCTAGGAAGCAATATGGGAGATAAACAAGCAAATTTGAAACAAGCCATTGATAAACTGCGAGCTTGTGGCATCCATATTCTCAAAGAGTCCAGTGTCTTAGCGACGGAGCCTTGGGGTGGTGTGGAGCAAGATAGCTTTGCTAATCAAGTGGTTGAGGTGGAAACCTGGTTGCCCGCCCCAGTCTTGTTAGATACCTTACTAGCCATTGAGTCAGAGATGGGAAGGGTTAGAGAAGTGCATTGGGGACCTCGTTTGATTGATTTGGACTTGCTCTTTGTGGAGGACCAGATCCTTTATACAGACGACCTCATCTTGCCTCATCCTTACATAGCGGAACGCCTTTTTGTCCTTGAATCTCTTCAAGAAATTGCGCCTCATTTTATCCATCCTACCTTAAAGCAACCGATCCGCAACTTGTATGATGCTTTGAAAAAATAGAAAAAACTCTAGTTTTCAGTTACTTGTAACTGAAGGCTAGAGTTTTTATACTCTTCGAAAATCTCTTCAAACCACGTCAGCGTCGCCTTACCGTACATATGGTTACTGACTTCGTCAGTTTCATCTACAACCTCAAAGCAGGGCTTTGAGCAACCTGCGGCTAGCTTTCTAGTTTGCTCTTTGATTTTCATTGAGTATTAAAATAGGTCATTTTCTTCTGGGAGGAGGATAGTTTCTCTACCGTCCATATCTAAAACCAGTACTCTCGGGGGATAAAGAGGGTCAAAGGGATGGTTAAAGTCAAAATCAATGGCTGTAGGGAGGTGTTGACTTGAGAAGTGGAAGGTAATTTTTCCTTGGTTATTGAGCAATTGAAACTCGAGTTCTTCTTCCAATTCAAAGACATTTTTTAAGAAATGGTCGATGATATACCAAAATGAGTCAATAACGTCATCAGGCAAGCTGGTAACAATGCCAAAACTAGCTGACCGCATGTGGGTATTGGTAAAAGCCATATTTCTTCCCCCTTTCTTTTCCCTTATCATACAGCAAATAGGATTAAAAATCAAGAAAAGGTGATTTTTTCTTCATAAACATAGCTTCCTATGAAATTTTTTCAAATAATCTTCAAAAAACGCTTGAAAGTGTTTACAAATAGTGATAAAATGGAATAAGTGGAATCATGAAAACGAAATTTTCATACCGTCTCTTTTTTGGAGTCTCGTGAGGTATGATATAGAAAGGAAATGGAATGAATACAGACGATACAGTAACGATTTATGATGTCGCCCGTGAAGCAGGAGTTTCAATGGCGACGGTTAGCCGTGTAGTCAATGGCAATAAGAATGTAAAAGAGAATACTCGTAAAAAAGTGCTTGAGGTGATTGATCGTTTGGATTACCGTCCAAATGCTGTGGCGCGTGGTCTTGCAAGTAAAAAGACAACCACTGTCGGTGTGGTGATCCCAAATATTACCAATGGCTATTTCTCAACGCTTGCTAAAGGGATTGACGATATCGCTGAAATGTACAAGTACAATATCGTCCTTGCCAATAGTGATGAGGATGATGACAAGGAAGTTTCAGTTGTCAATACCCTGTTTTCTAAGCAAGTGGATGGTATCATCTTTATGGGCTACCACTTGACTGAAAAAATTCGTTCAGAGTTTTCTCGTTCTCGAACACCAGTTGTTCTTGCAGGAACTGTGGATGTAGAACATCAGCTTCCAAGTGTCAATATTGACTACAAACAAGCAACGATTGATGCAGTAACCTACCTTGCTAAAGAAAATGAGCGCATTGCTTTCGTTAGCGGTCCACTAGTGGATGATATCAATGGTAAGGTTCGTTTGGTTGGCTACAAGGAAGCCTTGAAAAAAGCAGGGATTTCTTATAGCGAAGGATTGGTATTTGAGTCTAAATACACTTATGAAGATGGCTATGCTTGGCAGAACGCTTGATTTCATCAAATGCAACTGCAGCAGTTGTAACAGGTGATGAGTTGGCAGCAGGTGTCTTGAACGGCCTTGCTGATAAGGGTGTGTCAGTACCAGAAGAGTTTGAAATCATTACTAGTGATGATTCACAGGTCTCTCGCTTTACTCGTCCAAACTTGACCACTATTGCCCAACCTCTTTATGACCTTGGTGCTATTAGTATGCGTATGTTGACTAAGATTATGCACAAGGAAGAGTTGGAAGAACGTGAAGTTCTCTTACCTCATGGTTTGACAGAACGCCGCTCAACACGAAAACGTAAATAGAAAAAATCAGGGAATCGTGAAGATTTCCTGATTTGTTTTTAGAGAAGAGACTTACCCTTCCATATAGTCTTTCAAAGCCTGTCCTGTTAGTCCGGCATTGAGGGCAATGAGGAGCTTTAGGCGGGCTTTTTGGGCGTTGAGTTCTTTAACAAAGAAGACACCAGATTTTTGCAACTGCACGCCCCCGCCCTGGTAGGCATAAACAGGTTCCGCAATACCGTTAAAGCATCGTGAAACAAGGGCGACTGGGATTCCTTGTTGCAGAAGGCTTTCTAATTTTTGAGCCGTTTCTTTGGGAACATTACCAGCCCCGAAGGCTTGGATAATCAAACCGTCCAATTGTTCCAAATCCAGCATATCAATTAGCTCATCTGTCATACCAGCATAAGCCGAGATGATAGGGACCAATCCTTGTATGTGATCAAGGTCAAAGCGAACACGAGGTTCAGCTGTTTTGAAGTAGAGGATTTCCCGCTTCGTAATCAGACCAAGTGGCCCATGTGTTGGGGTCTGGAAGGTGCCGACGTTGGTCGTATGCGTTTTGGTAACATACTTGGCAGCATGGATTTCATCGTTCATAACAACCAAAACCCCTTTGTCCGCAGCCCTGTCATCGCTAGCCACCCGTAAAGCACTCAGATAGTTATAAACACCGTCGCTGCCGAGTTCGTTAGAGCTACGCATGGCCCCTGTTAGAACGATAGGCATATGGGGAACTTCCATGGTATCAAGGAAATAGGCTGTTTCCTCTAAAGTATCGGTCCCGTGTGTGATTACCACTCCATCGTAGTTAGCAGCTTCCTCTTTGATTTTTTGGTAGAGGGCCAGCATATGCTTGGGTTTGATATGAGGGCTTGGCAGGTTAAAAAAGTCCAAGGCGTGGACATGGATTCCTTCAAGAGGATTGGACACATGGTTCATGGGATTATCTGAACTCGTCACAACAGCGCCAGAAGCATCGGCCTGCATGGAAATAGTCCCACCCGTATGTAAAACAAGGATTTTCTTAGGCATGATTTACTCACTCTTTCTGAAATGTGGTATAATCATTGTATCACAAAAGGGGAGATTGGGATAGGATGGAAGTCAAAGCTGTTTTTTTTGATATCGATGGAACCTTGGTCAACGATCGCAAGAGTGTTTTGAAATCCACTAAGGACGCGATTAAGATTGTCAAAGAACAAGGGGTGCTTGTTGGTGTAGCAACGGGTCGAGGACCTTTTTTTGTTAAGGAATTGATGGACGATTTGGACCTGGACTTTGCGGTAACCTACAATGGCCAGTATATCTTTACTAAAGACAGAGTCTTGTTCACGAGCCCAATTTCCAAGTTACATTTGCGCCAGCTTATTACGTATGCTAAAAAAGAGGGTAAGGAGATTGCCCTAGGGACCAAGGAAGCCATGTTGGGTTCTAAAATCATGTCCTTTGGTTTGGGTTCTTTTTCCCAACGAATCAGTCGCTTCGTTCCCTCAGTTTTAACTCGGACGGTGAGTTATTCCTTTAATCGTATGGTCAGCAAGGTTGTTCCCCAAAAGGAAGAAGACCTGCTTCATCTGATGAATCAGCCCATCTACCAAGTTTTGATGCTGATGACACCAGAAGAATCTGAGAAGGCAGCAGCTGATTTTGAAGATTTGAAATTGACACGTAGCAATCCTTTTGCAGCAGATGTCATCAATCAAGGAAACTCTAAATTGGAAGGCATTCGACGAGTTGGGAAAGAATATGGTTTTGATCTCAACCAAGTCATGGCCTTTGGTGACTCAGATAACGACCTTGAAATGCTGGCTGGTGTCGGTATGTCGGTCGCTATGGGAAATGGTAGTAGCAGTGTTAAGGAAGTTGCTAAGCACATTACCACCAGCAATCAGCAAGATGGAATCCACAAGGCCCTGGAACATTTTGGTGTTCTGGCATCAGAAAAAGTCTTTGTCAGCCGTGACTATCATTTCAATAAGGTCAAGACCTTCCACCACATGATGGATGAACGAACCCAAGAAGAACCTCGAGCTTGGGATTTAGAAGGTGCAACCCACAGGGCTGGCTTTAAAATAGAAGAATTGGTGGAGTTTGTTCGAGCTGCCAGTCCTTCTGAAGAGGACTTTGATCAAGCTGTATCGCAACTTCATCAAGCTCTTGATAAGGCAGCAGATAAAGTAACTAAGAAGACGCCTGCTCAGCAAGATTTGATAGGGCAGGTGGATGCCTTGATTGACACGCTTTATTTCACCTACGGTAGTTTTGTCTTGATGGGGGTGGACCCAGAACGTATTTTTGATATTGTTCATCATGCCAATATGGGGAAAATTTTTCCAGATGGCAAGGCTCACTTTAATCCAGTGACCCATAAAATCTTAAAACCAGATGATTGGGAAGAAAAATATGCTCCAGAACCTGCTATTAAAAAGGAACTGCAGCGCCAGCTCAAGGCTTATGAACGCCATAAAGAGAGAAATAAACAGTAAAGAAAAAGGAGCTCTGGGCTCCTTTTCTTCGTGACTATAAGGTTTTTTCTTGTTCTCTCACAACCAGCAAATCGACCTTAGCATGGCGGAGGATGTATTCAGATGAAGATCCGACCAAGAGGCGTTCAAAGGCGTTGAGACCAGTTGCACCAACGAGGATGAGGTCCACTTCTTCAGCATCGGGAATAGTACGTGCCAAGAGGGTTTTTGGATTTCCCATTTCAATGACGATATGAACATTTGCCACACCAGCATCTTTAGCACGTTTTTCGTACTCTTTCATCAGACTTTCAGCGTCGACTTGGAGTTCTTCATAAACTTCAGCATCAAAGGTGGATACGCTTTGGAGAGCGCGTGTGTCAATGACATGTGCGATGGTGAGTTTAGCGTCGTTTCGTAGAGCAGAATGAACTCCCTTGACAAAAGCCAAGTCTGCTTCTTTAGAACCATCGATTGCGACCATGATATTTTGGTAACGTTGTGCCATAATGAAACCTCCTGAAATTTTCTTACTATAATTGTAAACCTTTTCATTATAGAAGTAAAGCAAAAAAAGTATTTTTCAAAAGAATATTAGCGCTTAAAATCTATATAAATATATGATAAAATAAAAGAAAGGATAGCAGGAAAGAAGTGAGGGGGGGAGAATGATGAAGCACTCTTTTCAAGAAATAAAAAAATCAAATTTCCTTTATTATGACATCATCCTAGTTTCTGTCTTGGTAGAAGTTATCATAATCTGGCAATTAGAGAGTCTGATACCGCTTCTCTATCCAGGGTTTATCGGTTTTTTAGTCTTTCATGTACTCTACCATCTGATATTATTTCTAGTTGCAAAAAGCAGTGGACGCTTAGATTACTTGATGATATGGGGACTTTTCCTCATGTTCAATCTTCTTTATGACTCCTTTTTAGGCTTGCTTTTTCTAGGTTTATCTTTTGGTATGTGATGTGACTTTCGCAAAATACCTGCTATCTCCCCTGTCTTGGCCTCGCTTTTAGCGAGGTTTTTCTTCTATCTTAATCTAGTAAAACATTTCAGCAAACTTGTCGCATTTTCTTTCTAGTGGTATAATGTTACTATCCTGATGAATTGAGGAAACAAGATGAAAGAATATAACAAGTCTAGTAAGTTAGAGCATGTTGCTTATGATATCCGTGGTCCTGTTTTGGAAGAAGCTATGCGGATGCGAGCAAATGGAGAAAAGATTTTACGTCTGAATACAGGAAATCCAGCAGAATTTGGTTTTACAGCGCCAGACGAGGTCATTCATGACTTGATTATGAATGCGCGTGATAGTGAAGGTTACTCTGACTCCAAAGGGATTTTCTCAGCCCGTAAGGCCATCATGCAGTATTGCCAATTGAAGAAATTCCCAAATGTGGATATTGATGATATTTACCTTGGAAATGGTGTCAGTGAGTTGATTGTCATGTCCATGCAGGGGCTTTTGGACAATGGAGACGAGGTCTTGGTGCCAATGCCAGACTATCCTCTTTGGACAGCAGCTGTCAGCCTAGCTGGGGGAAATGCCGTTCACTATGTCTGTGATGAAGCTGCAGAATGGTACCCAGATATTGACGATATTAAGTCAAAAATCACTTCCAATACCAAGGCAATCGTCCTTATCAATCCAAACAACCCAACTGGAGCCCTTTATCCGAAGGAACTCTTGCTGGAGATTATTGAGATTGCCCGTCAAAACGATTTGATTATCTTTGCGGATGAAATTTACGACCGCATGGTCATGGATGGACATGTGCATACGCCTGTAGCGAGCTTGGCACCAGATGTCTTCTGTGTCAGCATGAATGGTCTGTCAAAATCCCACCGTATCGCTGGTTTCCGTGTGGGTTGGATGGTCTTGTCTGGACCTAAGACTCATGTCAAGGGCTATATCGAAGGGCTCAATATGCTATCCAATATGCGCCTTTGCTCTAACGTTTTGGCCCAACAAGTCGTACAAACTTCCTTGGGTGGCCACCAATCAGTCGATGAATTGCTCCTTCCTGGTGGACGAATTTACGAGCAAAGAAATTTCATTTATAATGCCATTCAAGATATCCCAGGTTTGTCTGCGGTTAAACCCAAGGCGGGGCTTTATATCTTCCCTAAAATCGACCGCAATATGTACCGTATTGATGATGATGAGCAGTTTGTCCTTAATTTCTTGAAACAGGAAAAGGTTCTCTTGGTTCATGGTCGAGGCTTTAACTGGCAGGAACCGGACCACTTCCGTATTGTTTACCTTCCTCGTGTCGATGAACTGGCCCAAATCCAAGAAAAGATGACTCGATTCTTGAAACAGTATCGTAGATAGGGCTTACATTCGAAAAAGCTGGAAACATTTGCCTTGAGCTATTGACAAAAGTGAAAGAATCAGATAGAATAGTAAAGTATGTTTAGTAACTGATCACTTTATAGCCGGCTAAACGAATACAAAATCTATGAGGAGGTATTCATCGTGAAACGTACTTATCAACCAAGTAAACTTCGTCGTGCGCGCAAACACGGATTCCGTAACCGTATGTCAACTAAAAACGGTCGTCGCGTATTGGCAGCTCGTCGTCGTAAAGGACGCAAAGTTTTGGCTGCATAATCCAAACGAACCATAACAAAAATCAGTAGGAACTCGAGTCTACTGATTTTTATTTTTGTAAAAAAGTACAAAAAGCTTTATATTTTTGCTCAAATGGTGTATAATATTTCACATACTGTAAAAATGGAGAATAATCATGAAGAAATCAAAAGTTATGCTTTTTGGAGCTATGGCTTTGACAGCAGGTCTAGCTCTAGCGGCATGTGGGTCTTCCCAATCAAGTAATGCAGACAAGACGTACTCTTATATCTTTGTCAATAACCCAGATACCTTGGATTATATTACTTCTACCCGAGACTCTACATCTAGTATCACAACCAACTTGATTGATGGTTTGTTGGAAAACGACCAGTATGGCAATCTCATCCCCTCTATGGCTGAGTCATGGACCGTGTCAAAAGATGGTTTGACTTACACTTATAAAATCCGTCAGGGGGCTAAATGGTACACTTCTGAAGGAGAAGAGTATGCGGATGTAACCGCTCATGACTTTGTGACAGGTCTTAAGTATGCTGCTGATAAAAAAGCTGAGAACTTGTACTTGGTTCAAGACTCTATCAAGGGACTAGCAGACTATGTTGAAGGGAAATCATCTGATTTTGGAACTGTTGGTGTTAAGGCAGTGGATGATTACACGCTACAATACACTCTCAACCAACCTGAGACTTATTGGAACTCTAAAACAACAGCAAGTATCCTTAGTCCTGTAAATGAAGCCTTCTTGAAGTCTCAGGGAGATGACTTTGGAAGTGTGACACCATCAAGTATCTTGTCAAATGGTCCTTACTTATTTAAATCATTCACATCCAAATCTTTGATTGAATTTGATAAAAATCCTAACTACTGGGATAAGGACAATGTCAAAATTGAGAAAGTGAAACTTTCTTTCTTTGACGGTTCTGACCAAGATAGCATTGCAAGAGGTTTCTTGGATGGTAACTATACAGATGGCCGTATCTTCCAACAAGTTCAGTCTTTGCTGAACTCAAGAAGGGGAATGAGGACAAGATTACCTACACACCGCAAAACTCAGTTACTTTCTATTATCTTTTCAACGTGAATCGTCAAAGCTACAAGCAGACTATGAAACAGTCTGATAAGGAAAAGACAGATTCACGCGCAGCTATGCAGAATAAAGATTTCCGTCAGGCCATCAACTTTGCTTTTGACCGTCATGCTTATGCAGCGCAGACAAATGGTGAAGATGGAGCAGACCGTATCTTGCGTAATACGATTACACCAAGTAACTTTGTTCAAGTTGGCGATAAGAACTTTGGTGACATTGTCAATGAGAAAATTGTCAACTACGGTAAAGATTGGGCAAATATTAACCTAAACGATGGTAAGCAAGCCTTCTTGAACCCAGACAAGGCCAAAGAGAAGTTTGCTAGGGCCAAAGAAAGTCTGCAAGCTCAAGGAGTAACCTTCCCAATTCATTTGGATATGCCAGTTGACCAGACTGCTAAGTTGGATGTGCAACAAGCTGGATCTTTCAAACAAACAGTGGAAGAAACCCTTGGTAAGGAGAATGTAGTTATCGATGTTATCCAACTTTCTCCAGATGAAAAAGACCAAGCAACCTACTTTGCAGATACAGCAGAACAAAAAGACTACGATATTGACATCTCAGGATGGGGTGGAGATTACTCAGATCCGAAGACTTACCTAGCCATCCTTGATCCAGAGACAGGTTCTCAGTTGAAAAATATGGGCTTGTCTGAAGGAAAAGACAAGGAAGTCAAGGACAAGATTGGTCTTGCTGACTACAAGAAACTCTTGGATCAGGCTGATGCGGAAATCACAGATACTCAAGCTCGCTATGAAAAATATGCTGAAGTCCAAGCTTGGTTGACAGATAGTGCCCTCTTACTACCAGTTCAAAGTGGTGGAGCTAACCCAATCTTCCGTAAGACTGTACCGTTTACAGGTCCATTCTCATTCGTTGGTCATAAAGGAAATGCGGACAACTACAAATATGTTGAACTGCAAAAAGAGCCAGTAACCGCTAAACAGTACCAAGAACTCTACGAAAAATGGCTGAAAGAAAAAGCTGAGTCAAATAAAAAAGCTCAGGAAGATTTAGCTAACCATATTCAATGATATTCCTAGTCATGCTTTTCAGTTAATACTCTTCGAAAATCTCTTCAAACCACGTCAGCGTTGCCTTACCGTAGTTATGTTACTGACTTTGTCAGTTTCATCTACGACCTCAAAGCAGTGCTTTGAGCAGCCTGCGGCTAGCTTCCTAGTTTGCTCTTTGATTTTCATTGAGTATAGGCATAGTGACTGGTTTCAGAAAAAGGCCTTACCAGACGCTTTTGGTTCTGGTAGGGCCTTTTCTTTATTCTTTTAAGTGATAAGAGTAGCTAGCGATAACGACATCTTGGTGCCAGCGAAGGGCGTATTTGAGTTTGAGGCTCATCTGATTGTGTAGAATATGTTGCCAAGCTTTACTAATAATAAACTGGGGATGAGGACTACTTGCTCAGGTCCATTGGCAATAGAAGACAGAGCGTCGCTTGACAAGATGGCAAATGCCTGCATTTTTCCCAGCGGTCTCCTCTCGCATTCAGTTAAGGACTTGAGAGATTGATCGATAAAAGTCTGTTTTAATTTTGTAAACATGGTTATTTCCTTTAATGAGAATTTCAATAAGAGCTATTATACAGTTTTGAAAAAATGTCATCAAGAGAGGGCAATGGATTTTAGAATATTTTGTACAGATGAGGAGAGAGGGCAGTTTTTTGGTATAATAGAAGATAGAAAACGAGGTTAGAAGAGATGATTTTTGATACACATACACACTTGAATGTAGAAGAATTTGCAGGTCGTGAGGCAGAAGAAATTACCTTGGCTGCTGAGATGGGTGTGACACAGATGAATATTGTTGGTTTTGATAAACCGACGATTGAGCGTGCTTTGGAGTTGGTGGATGAGTACGACCAGCTCTACGCGACTATTGGTTGGCATCCGACAGAAGCTGGAACCTACACAGAGGAGATTGAAGCCTACTTGCTTGACAAGCTCAAGCATTCCAAGGTGGTTGCCTTGGGTGAGATTGGCTTGGACTACCATTGGATGACAGCGCCCAAAGAGGTGCAGGAGCAGGTTTTTCGACGTCAGATTCAGCTGTCTAAGGACTTGGAACTGCCTTTTGTTGTCCATACCCGTGATGCGCTGGAAGACACCTATGAGATTATTAAAAGTGAGGGCGTTGGTCCTCGTGGTGGGATTATGCACTCATTTTCAGGGACGCTTGAGTGGGCAGAGAAGTTTGTCGCGCTTGGCATGACTATTTCCTTCTCAGGAGTGGTGACTTTTAAGAAAGCAACTGACATCCAAGAAGCAGCTAAAGAGTTACCTTTGGACAAGATTTTGGTGGAAACAGATGCGCCTTACTTAGCACCTGTACCCAAGCGGGGTCGTGAAAATAAAACAGCCTACACTCGCTATGTAGTGGACTTTATCGCCGACTTGCGTGGTATGACGACAGAAGAGCTAGCGGCGGTAACAACTGCAAATGCAGAACGAATTTTTGGATTGGACAGCAAGTAATGAAAGAGAAAATTTCCCAAGTTATCGTGGTTGAAGGTCGCGATGATACGGCCAATCTCAAACGTTATTTCGATGTAGAGACCTATGAGACACGAGGTTCTGCCATCAATGAGCAAGATATTGCACGTATTCAGCGTTTACATGAGCTTCATGGAGTCATTGTCTTTACAGACCCAGATTTTAATGGGGAGCGGATTCGTCGCATGATTATGACGGCTATTCCAACAGTTCAGCATGCCTTCCTCAAACGAGATGAAGCTGTTCCCAAGTCCAAGACCAAGGGCCGTTCTCTGGGAATTGAGCATGCCAGCTATGAAGACCTGAAAATGGCTCTAGCTCAGATTACAGAACAATTTGAACATGAGAGTCAGTTTGATATCAGTCGTAGCGACTTGATTCGCCTTGGTTTTCTAGCAGGGGCAGACAGCCGTAAGCGACGAGAATATCTAGGAGAGTCTCTCCGAATTGGCTATTCCAACGGCAAGCAACTCCTCAAACGCCTAGAGTTGTTTGGGGTTACCTTGGCAGAAGTGGAAGAAGCTATGAAATCTTATGAGAACAGCTAAGCAGACCCCAAATGTAAGGGGAATGTGTTACAATAGAAGTAACAGATAATAGAAAAGAGAATAGATGAGAATTGCAGATTACAGCGTGACCAAGGCAGTGCTGGAGCGTCACGGTTTTACCTTTAAAAAGTCCTTCGGGCAAAATTTCTTGACGGATACCAATATTCTTCAAAAAATCGTGGATACGGCTGAGATTGATGACCAGGTTAATGTCATCGAAATCGGGCCAGGGATTGGTGCCTTGACGGAGTTTTTGGCTGAGCGTGCAGCAGAAGTTATGGCCTTTGAGATCGACCACCGTTTGGTGCCTATTTTGGCAGATACCTTGCGTGATTTTGACAATGTGACCGTAGTCAACGAGGACATTCTCAAGGTCGATTTGGCGCAACATATCCAGAATTTTAAAAATCCTGACCTGCCAATCAAGGTAGTGGCTAATTTGCCTTACTACATCACAACGCCTATTCTCATGCACTTGATCGAGAGTGGAATTCCTTTTAGTGAGTTTGTGGTTATGATGCAGAAAGAAGTGGCAGACCGCATCTCTGCTCAACCGAATACCAAGGCTTATGGTAGCTTGTCGATTGCGGTTCAGTACTACATGACTGCCAAGGTTGCCTTCATCGTGCCTCGTACGGTCTTTGTGCCAGCGCCAAATGTGGACTCAGCCATCTTGAAAATGGTGCGCCGTCCAGAGCCGGCTGTAGCAGTGGAAGACGAGAACTTCTTCTTTAAGGTTTCCAAGGCTAGTTTTACCCATCGCCGCAAGACCTTATGGAATAACTTGACAGGTTACTTTGGTAAGACTGAAGAGGTCAAGGACAAGCTGACCAAGGCTTTGGACCAAGCAGGCTTGTCACCAAGTGTGCGTGGGGAAGCTCTCAGCTTGGCAGAATTTGCCAGTCTAGCAGATGCACTTAAAGGGCAAGGACTCTAAGATGCAGGGACAAATCATTAAAGCCTTGGCTGGGTTCTATTATGTAGAGAGTGATGGCCAGGTCTATCAAACACGCGCGCGTGGGAATTTCCGTAAAAAAGGTCATACACCCTATGTTGGGGACTGGGTCGATTTTTCTGCCGAGGAAAATTCAGAAGGCTATATTCTTAAGATTCACGAACGCAAAAACAGTTTGGTCCGTCCGCCTATTGTCAATATTGACCAAGCTGTAGTAATCATGTCTGTCAAGGAACCTGATTTTAACAGCAATTTGTTGGATCGTTTCTTGGTTCTTTTGGAGCACAAGGATATCCATCCCATCATTTATATTTCTAAAATGGATTTGTTGGAAGATAGAGGAGAACTGGATTTTTATGAACAGACTTATGGTGACATCGGCTATGACTTTGTGACCAGTAAAGAGGAACTCCTGCCTTTGTTAACAGGCAAAGTCACGGTCTTTATGGGGCAGACAGGTGTTGGGAAGTCAACTCTTCTCAATAAAATCGCACCAGATCTCAATCTTGAAACAGGAGAAATTTCAGACAGTCTGGGTCGCGGGCGCCACACTACTCGAGCGGTTAGTTTTTATAATCTCAATGGAGGTAAAATCGCAGACACACCAGGTTTTTCATCCTTGGACTATGAAGTGTCAACGGCGGAAGACCTCAATCAGGCCTTCCCAGAGATTGCTAGTGTCAGCCGAAACTGCAAATTCCGCACTTGTACCCATACCCATGAGCCGTCTTGCGCAGTTAAGCCGGCTGTTGAAGAGGGTATCATTGCGTCCTTCCGTTTTGACAACTACCTGCAATTCCTCAGTGAGATTGAAAATCGCAGAGAAACCTATAAAAAAGTCAGCAAAAAAATTCCCAAATAAGGAGAAAACTATGTCTCAATATAAGATTGCTCCGTCAATTCTGGCAGCAGATTATGCCAACTTTGAACGTGAAATTAAGCGCTTAGAAGCAACTGGGGCAGAGTATGCCCATATCGATATCATGGATGGTCATTTTGTACCGCAAATCAGTTTTGGTGCGGGTGTGGTCGAGAGTCTTCGTCCCCATAGTAAGATGGTCTTTGACTGCCACTTGATGGTAGCTAATCCAGAGCATCATTTAGAAGACTTTGCACGTGCAGGAGCAGATATCATCAGCATCCATGTGGAAGCAACGCCTCATATTCATGGTGCCCTCCAAAAAATTCGTTCACTCGGTGTTAAGCATCTGTTGTTATCAATCCTGGTACGCCTGTTGAGGCGATTAAGCACGTGCTTCATCTAGTTGACCAAGTCTTAGTCATGACAGTGAACCCTGGCTTCGGTGGGCAAGCTTTTCTACCTGAAACCATGGATAAGGTTCGTGAGTTGGTTGCACTTCGTAAGGAAAAAGGTTTGAACTTTGAAATCGAAGTGGATGGTGGGATTGATGATCAAACCATTGCTCAAGCTAAAGAAGCTGGTGCGACCGTTTTTGTAGCAGGTTCCTATGTCTTTAAGGGAGAAGTCAATGAGCGAGTACAAACTCTCAGAAAACAACTGGACTAGAGTTGCCGTTTTTGCAGGCGGAGACCGAGGTCATTATCGGACAGATTTTGATTGCTTTGTCGGTGTGGATCGAGGCTCGCTCTGGGTCTTGGAAGAAGACTTGCCTCTTGCTTTAGCAGTTGGAGATTTTGATTCTGTAACCGAAGAAGAGCGACAGGTGATTCAAAAACGTGCCCAGTATTTTGTCCAAGCGCGACCAGAAAAAGATGATACTGATCTGGAATTGGCTCTTTTAACCATCTTTGAGCAAAATCCTCAGGCTCAGGTCACTATTTTTGGGGCTCTTGGTGGTCGTATTGACCATATGTTGGCTAATGTCTTTTTGCCTAGCAATCCTAAGTTGGCACCCTTTATGCGCCAGATAGCGATTGAGGATGGGCAAAATTTGATTGCCTATTGTCCAGAAGGAACCAGTCAGCTAGAACCCCGCTCGGACTATGACTATCTAGCCTTTATGCCGGTTCGGGATAGCCGGCTGACCATTCTTGGAGCTAAGTATGAGTTGACAGAGGAAAATTTTTTCTTTAAAAAAGTGTACGCTTCTAACGAATATATAGATAGGGAAGTTTCGGTGACTTGCCCAGATGGTTATGTGGTCGTGTTGCATAGCAAGGACAGGAGATAGGATGGAAAGTTTACTTGTTCTATTATTAATTGCTAACCTGGTAGGCCTCTTTCTCATTTGGCAAAGGCAGGATAAGCAGGAAAAACATTTAAGCAAGAGCTTGGAGGATCAGGCAGATCATCTGTCAGACCAGTTAGATTATCGCTTTGAACAAGCCAGACAAGCTAGCAAGCTAGATCAAAAAGACTTGGAAGTGGCTGTCAGCGACCGTTTGCAAGAAGTTCGAATCGAGTTGCACCAAGGTCTGACTCAAGTCCGTCAAGAAATGACGGATAATCTCTTGCAAACTAGGGATAAGACTGACCAACGTCTCCAAGCCTTGCAGGAATCAAATGAGCAACGTTTGGAGCAAATGCGACAAACGGTCGAAGAAAAACTAGAAAAGACCTTGCAGACGCGCTTGCAGGCTTCCTTTGAGACAGTTTCCAAACAACTGGAGTCTGTCAATCGTGGCCTTGGAGAAATGCAGACAGTTGCCCGTGATGTCGGAGCTCTCAACAAGGTTCTCTCTGGAACCAAAACGCGAGGAATTCTGGGCGAATTGCAACTGGGGCAAATCATCGAAGACATCATGACCCCTGCCCAGTACGAACGAGAATACGCAACGGTTGAAAACTCTAGTGAACGAGTGGAGTATGCCATCAAGTTACCCGGACAAGGCGACCAGGAATACGTCTACTTACCGATTGACTCCAAGTTTCCACTGGCAGATTATTACCGCTTAGAAGAAGCCTATGAAGCAGGTGACAAGGATGAGATTGAACGCTGTCGTAAGTCGCTCTTAGCAAGCGTCAAGCGCTTTGCCAAGGATATCAAGAGCAAGTACATAGCACCGCCTCGGACGACCAATTTTGGAGTTTTGTTTGTTCCGACAGAAGGTCTCTACTCAGAAATTGTACGCAATCCGGTCTTCTTTGATGATTTGAGGCGGGAGGAGCAGATTATTGTCGCAGGTCCAAGTACCCTATCAGCTCTTCTTAACTCCCTATCAGTTGGATTCAAAACTCTCAATATCCAAAAGAGTGCCGACCATATCAGCAAGACTCTTGCCAGTGTCAAGACCGAGTTTGGCAAGTTTGGTGGGATTTTGGTTAAGGCACAAAAACATCTCCAACATGCCTCTGGCAATATTGATGAATTATTAAACCGTCGTACCACTGCTATCGAGCGGACGCTCCGTCACATTGAGTTATCAGAAGGTGAGCCTGCGCTTGATCTACTCCATTTTCAAGAAAATGAGGAAGAATATGAAGATTAGTCACATGAAAAAAGATGAGCTATTTGAAGGCTTTTACCTAATCAAGTCAGCTGACCTGAGGCAAACTCGAGCTGGTAAAAACTACCTAGCCTTTACCTTCCAAGATGATAGCGGCGAGATTGAAGGGAAACTCTGGGATGCCCAACCTCATAACGTTGAGGCCTTTACCGCAGGTAAGGTTGTCCACATGAAAGGACGCCGAGAAGTTTATAACAACACCCCTCAAGTCAATCAAATTACTCTCCGCTTGCCTCAACCTGGCGAACCCAATGACCCAGCTGATTTCAAGGTCAAGTCGCCAGTTGATGTCAAGGAAATCCGTGACTATATGTCGCAAATGATTTTTAAAATTGAAAATCCTGTTTGGCAACGGATTGTCCGAAAGCTCTACACCAAGTATGATAAGGAATTTTACTCCTATCCAGCAGCCAAGACCAACCACCATGCCTTTGAAACGGGTTTGGCTTTCCACACTGCAACCATGGTGCGTTTGGCAGATGCTATTAGCGAAGTTTATCCTCAGCTCAATAAGAGCCTGCTCTATGCGGGGATTATGCTGCATGACTTGGCTAAGGTCATTGAGTTGACGGGACCAGACCAGACCGAGTACACAGTGCGAGGCAATCTTCTTGGGCATATCGCTCTCATTGATAGCGAAATTACCAAGACAGTGATGGAACTCGGCATCGATGATACCAAGGAAGAAGTCGTTCTGCTTCGTCATGTCATCCTTAGTCACCACGGCTTACTTGAGTATGGAAGTCCAGTCCGTCCACGCATTATGGAAGCAGAGATTATCCATATGATTGACAATCTGGATGCAAGCATGATGATGATGTCAACAGCTCTTGCTTTGGTGGATAAGGGAGAGATGACCAATAAAATCTTCGCTATGGACAATCGTTCCTTCTATAAACCAGATTTAGATTAATAATTTAAGAAAAACGAGCATTTTTAGGATAAGAATGTTCGTTTTTTTATGTGAATATGGTATAATAGATAAAATATCAAAATTAAATGAAGTGGGAAATAGAAATGAAATTAAGAAGAAGTGATCGGATGGTTGTCATTTCCAACTATTTGATTAATAATCCTTATAAACTAACCAGTCTCAATACTTTTGCTGAAAAGTATGAATCTGCTAAATCATCTATCTCAGAGGATATCGTCATTATCAAACGTGCCTTTGAGGAAATTGAAATCGGTCATATCCAGACAGTAACTGGTGCTGGTGGTGGTGTCATTTTTACACCATCAATCTCAAGCCATGATGCCAAGGAAATGGTTGAGGACTTGCGTGCCAAGTTGTCAGAAAGTGACCGTATCTTGCCAGGTGGTTACATCTACCTATCTGATTTACTTAGCACACCAGCCATCTTGAAAAATATTGGACGCATTATTGCCAAGAGCTTTATGGACCAAAAAATCGACGCGGTTATGACCGTAGCGACTAAGGGTGTGCCACTTGCAAATGCAGTTGCCAATGTCCTCAATGTTCCTTTTGTTATTGTGCGCCGCGACCTGAAAATTACCGAAGGTTCAACTGTCAGCGTCAACTATGTATCCGGTTCAAGTGGTGACCGTATCGAGAAAATGTTCCTTTCAAAACGTAGTCTCAAGGCAGGCAGCCGTGTCTTGATTGTGGATGACTTCTTGAAAGGTGGCGGAACTGTCAATGGGATGATCAGCCTCTTGCGTGAGTTTGATTCAGAATTGGCAGGTGTAGCGGTCTTTGCGGATAATGCTCAAGAAGAACGCGAAAAGCAGTTTGACTACAAGTCACTCTTGAAGGTAACCAATATTGATGTCAAGAACCAAACCATCGATGTTGAGGTTGGTAATATCTTTGACGAAGATAAATAAGAGATAGAACTAAAGGTTGGAACGATTGTCCCAGCCTTTCTTTGCAAATAGAATAGAAGGAAACTTATGAAAACACCATTTATCAATAAAGAAGACTTGGAAAAGATTGTTGCCGAGTTCCCGACTCCCTTTCACTTGTATGATGAGAAGGGAATTCGTGAGAAGGCAAGAGCCGTCAACCAAGCCTTTTCGTGGAACAAGGGCTTTAAGGAATATTTTGCAGTTAAGGCTACTCCAACCCCAGTTATTTTGAAAATTCTCCAAGAGGAAGGCTGTGGCGTGGACTGCTCTAGTTATGTGGAGCTTTTGATGAGTCATAAATTGAATTTCCCTGGTTCTGAGATCATGTTCTCTTCAAATAACACGCCAGATAAGGAATATGCCTATGCGCGTGAATTGGGTGCGACCATTAACTTGGATGCCTTTGAAGATATTGAACATCTAGAGCGTGCAGCAGGTATTCCAGAAATCATCTCTTGTCGTTACAATCCTGGAGGCGTTTTTGAACTGGGGACAGACATCATGGACAATCCTGGAGAAGCCAAGTTTGGCATGACCAAGGATCAGCTCTTTGAAGCTTTTGCCATCTTGAAGGAAAAAGGAGCCAAGACTTTTGGGATTCACTCCTTCCTAGCGTCCAATACTGTTACCCATCTCTATTATCCAGAGTTGGCTCGTCAGCTTTTTGAATTGGCTGTTGAAATCAAGGAAAAGTTGGGCATTTCGCTAGACTTTATCAATCTTTCTGGCGGTATTGGTGTCAATTATCGTCCAGACCAGGAGCCAAATGATATCGCCTTGATTGGTGAGGGAGTTCGTAAGGTGTATGAAGAGGTCCTTACGCCAGCAGGTCTTGGTCGGGTCAAGATTTTCACCGAATTGGGTCGCTTTATGTTAGCTCCTCATGGGGCTCTAGTCACAAGAGTCACTCATAAGAAGAAAACCTACCGTACCTATCTAGGTGTGGATGCTTCAGCAGTCAATCTTATGCGTCCAGCCATGTACGGCGCCTACCACCATATTACCAATATGACTCATCCAGAAGGACCAGCTGAAGTAGTAGATGTGGTTGGTTCACTCTGTGAAAACAATGATAAATTTGCAGTGAATCGCGAACTGCCTCATACAGAAATCGGTGATTTGCTGGTAATTCATGATACAGGTGCCCACGGATTTTCAATGGGCTACCAGTACAACGCCAAACTTCGTTCTGCGGAAATCCTCTATACCGAAGAAGGCAAAGCCCGTCAAATCCGCCGTGCGGAGCGCCCTGAGGACTATTTTGCAACCTTGTATGGTTTTGATTTTGAAGAATAAAATGATAATTAATTGAAAATGAAATTGAAAAACAGATTGCTTTCTAAAAAATAGGCAAAAATCTTGTTTTTCCTTCAAGTCATGATATAATAAAACTATAAAACGTTTTCAAGGAAGGTAACGATATGTCTGAAGAAACAATTGATTATGGACAAGTGACAGGAATGGTGCATTCGACAGAAAGCTTTGGTTCGGTAGATGGACCTGGTATTCGCTTTATTGTCTTTTTGCAGGGCTGTCACATGCGTTGCCAGTATTGTCACAACCCTGACACTTGGGCTATGGAGTCCAATAAATCACGTGAACGGACGGTAGATGATGTCTTGACAGAAGCCTTGCGCTACCGTGGTTTCTGGGGAAATAAGGGCGGGATTACAGTCAGTGGAGGAGAAGCCCTCTTGCAGATTGATTTCCTGATTGCCCTCTTCACCAAGGCTAAGGAACAAGGAATCCACTGTACCTTGGACACCTGTGCCCTTCCTTTCCGTAATAAACCACGTTACCTTGAAAAGTTTGACAAACTCATGGCTGTCACTGACTTGGTTCTCTTGGATATCAAGGAAATCAACGAAGAACAGCACAAGATTGTCACTAGCCAAACCAATAAAAACATCTTGGCCTGTGCCCAGTATCTATCAGATATTGGAAAACCTGTCTGGATTCGCCACGTGCTAGTTCCAGGATTGACAGATAGAGATGATGATTTGATTGAACTTGGTAAGTTCGTCAAGACCCTTAAAAATGTTGATAAGTTTGAAATTCTACCTTATCACACCATGGGAGAATTCAAATGGCGTGAATTGGGAATTCCATATTCACTTGAAGGGGTTAAACCACCAACAGCAGACCGCGTCAAGAACGCTAAAAAACTCATGGATACCGAAAGTTACCAAGACTATATGAAACGTGTACATGGATAAAAAGAAGCCTGATGGAAACATCGGGCTTTTGATACTCAATGAAAATCAAAGAGCAAACTAGGAAGCTAGCCGCAGGCTGCTCAAAACATGGTTTTGAGGTTGTGGATAGAACTGACGAAGTCAGTAGCATATATACGGCAAGGCGAAGCTGACGTGGTTTGAAGAGATTTTCGAAGAGTATGACTTGCAAAAAAGACTTAGCAAACTAGCTAAGCCTTTTTTCTTCTTATCTCGAACGTTGTTTTCCAGCGTTGCGATTTTTGTGTTTTTTCTTGCTTGTGATAGCAGTTGGTTGTTCAGGGGTAACGTCTTTTCGTCCATTTGGTGTTGAGAAAGCACGTGCTTTTGGTGGATTCTTAGCCAATTCTTCACGGACTTTTTTGCGAAGTTTTGGACGAACGATATAGTTGACGATAAACTGTTGGAGAATCATCATGAAACCACCGACAACCCAGTAAAGTGTGACGCTGGCTGGTGAGAAGAGGGAGAAGACGACGATCATGAGTG
This sequence comes from Streptococcus mitis 13/39, assembly GCA_000385835.1. GTDB lineage: Bacteria > Bacillota > Bacilli > Lactobacillales > Streptococcaceae > Streptococcus > Streptococcus mitis_AI. The sequence goes on from AQTU01000005.1 coordinate 40,318, forward strand.
GGCTCATGTAAATCATTTTCTTAATTTGTTCTCTTTGCATTTCATCTTCTACTCCGTGAAGTGAAAGGAGCGATTGAAGATAGTAAAGAATACCAGCACAGGCAACTAAAATCATACTTGGAGACCCTAGAGGAATTCCTAGGTAGCTTGCTTGAGCAACACCTTCAGTATGTTGGGCAGCAAAGTAGATAGCTGAGAAGAAAGGCATTTGAAGGAGGATAGGGAAACATCCTACACCACCAAACATGCTGATGCCGTGCTCTTTTTGAGCGGCAAAGAGAGCTTGTTGGGCTTCGAGTTTTTCTTCTTGAGTTGTTGCTTCTTTGAGACGTGTTTGGTGTGGCTCAAGGACGTGCTTGAGGGCATTCATCTTTTCAGAGTGAAGCGTCGCCTTCCATGATTGGTAGATACCAAGTGGCAAGATAATCAAGCGCACGATAATGGTTACGATGATGATAGCAACACCAAAACCAAGTCCCTTGTCATTGGCGAAGTACTTGATAGCTTCAGCCATAGGCGCTCCGATAGTATTCCAAACCAATCCTGTTGGCTGGCCTGTTGCCTTATCGACATTGACACAGCCTGTTAAGACTAGCAACATAGCCACTCCCATAGCTGAGAGGGCAAACGTTTAATAGCTTTCAATTTGTTCATTCCTTCTTTTAAAAATAATACCTTTCTATTCTACTGTTTTTTTACAAAATATACAATAGTTCTAGAGACCTAATTTGCGATTTTAAAGTCAGGGTAGGGAGGAAAGTTGCTCAGTTTGACATCTAAGTAGCTGACTTTTGAAAAAGGTGTTGGTCCTTTGCGGATTTCTTGGATAAATTTTGCCATGGTAGCAGATGAGTCTGCTTGGGCTAATATTTCCACTGTGCCATCGTCGTTATTCCATACTCGACCTGTGATGCCACCAATTTCAAGTGCCAAGCTGTAAACACCCCAACGAAAGCCGACTCCTTGCACCTTACCTTGGGCAATCATTCTAACCTTTTGCATACCAAACCCCTTTGATTGTGTTATAATATTTCTATGACTATTATAACCTCAAAAGCCAATTCTGTGGTAAAAAATGCCAAGAAATTACACCGAAAAAAATACCGCAAGTCTGCTTATTTGATTGAAGGCTGGCACTTGTTTGAAGAAGCTGTTCAAGCTGGAGTGACTATTGAAAAAATCTTTGCTCTAGAAAATTACCGAGAACAGTTAGCTGATTTTTCGCAAACTGTCTGGGTGTCAGAGGATATTTTGCTAGATTTGGCGGATTCTCAGACTCCACAGGGAATCGTTGCGGTGGTTCAAAAAGAAGAAGTAGGGCAAGCTGACTTTAGTCAGGGAAAGTTCTTGTTTTTGGAAGATGTGCAAGATCCTGGTAATGTGGGAACTATCATTCGGACTGCGGATGCAGCAGGTTTTACTGGAGTGATTGTTTCAGATAAGTCGGCAGATATCTACAGTCTCAAGACCCTTCGTTCTATGCAAGGCAGTCATTTCCACCTGCCCATTTACCGGATGTCGAGCCAAGCGCTTCTCGAGAAGGCTAAAAAGGCAGGTATCCCAGTGCTGGCAACAACTCTATCTAAAGATTCTGTTGATTACAGAGAACTGCCTTCTATAGAAAATTTTGTACTAGTCATGGGAAATGAGGGGCAAGGAATTAGTCCCCATATGGCTGAAAGTGTAGACCAGTTGGTCCACATTAGTATGAAGGGGCAGGCGGAGAGTCTCAATGTTGCCGTTGCAGCCGGTATTTTAATTTTCCATTTAAGCTAATTTTAACTTTCTTTGTTATAATCAAGGAAAGATGTTCATAGAAAAGGAGAAAAGATGAATCACACTATTATTCACGACCGCGCAGGTCTCAATCAATTTTATGCTAAGGTTTATGCCTTTGTTGGTCTGGGGATCGGACTATCCGCTTTAGTATCAGGTCTTATGTTGACCGTCTTTCAGTCTCAGTTGGTTTACTTTTTGATGCAGGGACGCCTCTGGTTGACCATTGCTACTTTTGCAGAGCTAGCTCTGGTCTTTGTTGCCAGCAGTATGGCTTCGAAGAATAGTCCAGCGGCTCTTCCAGTATTTTTACTTTACTCAGTATTAAACGGCTTTACACTTAGTTTTGTGGTGGCCTTCTATACTCCAGGTACAGTTTTATCCGCCTTTGTGTCGAGCGCCCTTCTCTTCTTTGTCATGGCGGCAGTTGGTATCTTCACCAAGAAAGATTTGAGTGGTCTTGGTCGAGCGATGATGGCGGCTCTTATCGGTTTGCTGATTGCCATGGTAGTCAATATTTTCTTGGCTAGCGGTTTCTTTGATTATATGATCAGCGTAGCATGGTTTTGGTTTTCTCTGGTCTGATTGCTTGGGACAACCAAAGGATTCGCCTTGCTTATGAGCAATCACAAGGCCGTGTAGCGACAGGTTGGGTTGTGTCAATGGCTCTCAGTATCTATCTTGATTTTATCAATCTTTTCCTAAGTATTCTACGTATCTTTGGTCGTAATGACTAGAAGGTCCCTAACATCAGTGTTCGAAGGAGCACTGATTTTTTTATATTTGGTCTTTTCTTTTCTTGGAAATAGGTGTATAATGCTTTTAATTAATTTTTTGAGGAGTAGTTTATGAAGAAAAGTTTTATTCATCAACAAGAAGAGATTTCCTTTGTCAAAAACACTTTTACCCAGTATTTGAAAGATAAGTTAGAAGTTGTCGAAGTTCAAGGTCCTATCTTGAGCAGGGTCGGCGACGGGATGCAGGACAACTTATCAGGTGTGGAGAATGCCGTATCGGTCAAGGTTCTCCAAATTCCTGATGCTACTTATGAAGTTGTGCACTCACTTGCTAAATGGAAACGCCATACCTTGGCTCGCTTTGGTTTCGGTGAGGGTGAGGGTCTCTTCGTTCACATGAAGGCCCTTCGTCCAGACGAAGATTCGCTGGATGCGACCCACTCTGTTTATGTTGACCAGTGGGACTGGGAGAAAGTCATTCCAAATGGTAAACGGAATATCGCTTATCTAAAAGAAACAGTTGAGAAGATTTACAAGGCTATTCGCCTTACTGAGCTAGCTGTTGAAGCTCGCTATGACATCGAGTCAATCTTGCCAAAACAAATCACTTTTATCCACACAGAAGAGTTGGTAGAACGCTACCCAGACTTGACACCGAAAGAGCGTGAAAATGCTATTTGTAAAGAATTTGGTGCTGTCTTCTTGATCGGTATCGGTGGTGAATTACCAGACGGTAAACCGCACGATGGACGTGCACCAGACTACGATGACTGGACAAGTGAGTCTGAAAATGGCTATAAGGGTCTAAATGGTGATATTCTTGTCTGGAATGAATCTCTAGGTGGAGCCTTTGAGTTGTCTTCTATGGGAATCCGTGTAGATGAAGAAACGCTTCGCCGTCAGGTTGCCATTACAGGTGATGAAGACCGTTTGGAATTGGAATGGCACAAGGCTTTGTTGAATGGTCTATTTCCATTGACAATCGGTGGAGGAATTGGACAATCTCGTATGGCTATGTTCCTACTTCGCAAGAAACATATCGGAGAAGTGCAAACAAGTGTTTGGCCTCAAGAAGTCCGCGATACTTACGAAAATATTTTGTAGAGAATCGAACCGCAAGGTTCGGTTTTCTTTCTCTTTTTGTCCATAATTTGGTATAATAAACGGTATGAAAATCGTATCAGGAATCTATGGGGGACGTCCCCTCAAGACACTAGAAGGCAAGACGACAAGACCTACTTCGGATAAGGTTAGGGGAGCCATTTTTAACATGATTGGTCCCTACTTTGAAGGGGGACGAGTCTTGGACCTTTATGCAGGTAGTGGTGGTTTATCTATCGAGGCAGTATCGCGTGGCATGTCCAGCGCTGTTTTGGTGGAACGAGACCGTAAGGCTCAGGCTATTGTGGCTGAAAATATTCAGATGACCAAGGAAGTTGGAAAATTTCAATTCCTCAAGATGGATGCAGAAAGGGCATTGGAACAGGTATCTGGGGAATTTGACCTCATCTTCTTAGACCCTCCTTATGCCAAGGAACAAATCGTAGCAGATATTGAAAAAATGGCTGAGAGGGAGCTTTTTTCTGAAGATGTCATGGTTGTGTGTGAGACGGATAAGGCCGTTGAACTTCCAGAAGAAATTGCCTGCCTGGGCATCTGGAAGGAAAAAATTTATGGAATTAGTAAGGTGACAGTCTATGTCAGATAAGATTGGCTTATTCACAGGTTCATTTGATCCGATGACAAATGGGCATCTGGATATCATTGAACGGGCGAGCAAACTCTTTGATAAGCTCTATGTCGGTATTTTTTTTAATCCTCACAAACAAGGATTTCTCCCTATCGAAAATCGTAAACGGGGACTAGAAAAGGCTTTGGAACATTTGGGGAATGTTGAAGTCGTGTTTTCTCATGATGAATTGGTGGTTGATGTCGCAAAAAGACTGGGGGCTACTTGTCTAGTGCGTGGTTTGAGGAATGCGTCGGATTTGCAATATGAAGCCAGTTTTGATTACTACAACCATCAGCTGTCTCCTAATTTAGAGACCATTTATTTACATAGTCGACCTGAACATCTCTATCTCAGTTCATCCGGTGTTAGAGAGCTTTTGAAGTTTGATCAGGATATTGCTTGCTATGTTCCTGAGAGTATTTTGGAGGAAATAAGAAATGAAAAAAAAGATTAGATGGCCCTTATATGTCATTGCGGCCTTAATTGTGACTTTCTTGGCATTTGTAGTGCCCTTGCCCTATTATATAGAGGTTCCAGGTGGTTCTGAAGATATTCGCCAAGTCCTTAAAGTCAATGACACAGAAGATAAGGAAGCTGGTGCCTATCAATTCGTTACGGTTGGTGTCCAACATGCCACTTTAGCCCATATGATTTATGCTTGGTTGACGCCTTTTACAGATATTCGTAGTGCCCAAGAGACTACAGGTGGTTCTTCCGATGTTGAATTTATGCGGATTAATCAATTCTACATGCAAACATCGCAAAATATGGCCAAATATCAAGGGCTAAAAACAGCTGGTAAAGATATCGAACTCAAATACCTTGGGGTTTATGTTTTGACTGTGACAGATAATTCGACCTTTAAAGGGATTCTTAACATCTCTGATACAGTTACCGCAGTCAATGATCAGACCTTTGACAGTTCCAAAGACTTGATTGATTATGTCAATTCTCAAAAATTAGGGGACTCCGTCAAGGTTACCTATGAAGAGGATGGGAAAACCAAGTCTGCAGAAGGTAAGATTATCACCTTGGAAAATGGCAAAAATGGGATTGGAATCGGTTTGATTGACCGTACGGAAGTGACTAGTGATGTCCCAATTCGCTTTTCAACAGCTGGTATCGGCGGTCCAAGTGCAGGTCTCATGTTTAGTCTGGCCATCTATACCCAAATAGCTGATCCTGGCCTTCGTAATGGCCGCATTGTTGCCGGTACAGGAACCATTGACCGCGATGGTAATGTGGGAGACATTGGAGGTATCGATAAGAAAGTTGTAGCTTCGGCTAGAGAAGGTGCTGCTATTTTCTTTGCTCCTGATAACCCTGTTAGCGAAGAAGAACAAAAAGCGCATCCGGATGCGAAAAACAACTACCAAACAGCCCTAGAAGCAGCTAAAACAATCAAGACAGATATGAAAATCGTGCCTGTTAAAACCCTACAAGATGCAATTGATTACTTGAAAAACAATCCCTAGTTTTTGAGTGAAGTTTCCAAACTAGCGCACAAACAGAGAAGATGGTATAATAGTCAAATGGTTCAATTATTATTCACTCTAAGCAGTCACATGCTCTTTATTTATGTGAGTTTTTACCTTTTAAAGAATCTTGTTAGATGGGAAAAGGTTTTAAAAGTGACAACTGAGAATACAGGAAAAGTTCGTTTACTAGTAGCCTTTTTCAGCATTGTCATGGGCTATATCATGAGTTCTTTCTTTATCAGCCTATATCAGTTGTGGCAAGAAGCGCTTAGAGGATTATTATAATTTGCGTGTTTAAGAAATTACTTTTAAGATATTATTAAACTTATAGGGAGAAATAGAATTCATGGATATTATAATCTTATTATTGATAACGCTATTAATTTATTTGTTACCTCAAAATAAGGATTATCTAAATGCTAAATCTACATCAGGGCTTAGAGGATTTCTAGCTATAGGAATAATATTTCATCATTTGTCACAATGGGTTACATCTGGTGATGAATTTTCTAATTTTTCCTATATGGGAACTTATATCGTTTCTATTTTCTTCTTTTTATCAGCCTATGGATTGTATTTTCAGAACGAAAATAAGAAAAACTACCTAGATAATTTTTTAGTTAAGAGACTTTCTAAAATTCTAGTTCCATTTTTTTCTATATCTTTGATTTATATGTTTTACAGATTCGTAAACGGTCAATTAATGGATTTAGATTTTTTTGCTAATTTATTTAAAAAAGGAAGTACAATTATTTATAATGGTTGGTTTGTCGATATTATAATTTTAATGTATATATTTTTTTATATATCATTTAAGTTTTTCAAAAATAAGTTTATTTCTATTGTTATCAATACAGTATTCATAATTGGTTATATCTGTTTAGCTATAAAATTAGGTTACGGTTTTTGGTGGTATAATAGTGTTTTTCCCTTCATTATTGGCTTAATATGGGCTAAAAATAAAGAGAAAATTGATGGAGTTTTAGATAGACATTATTTTATCATACTTGTTTTAGTAACTGTGTTACTCTTTATTTCACATCAATACGATATTTTGTTGAGGTATGTGCATTTAGAAGATAGTTATAGTTATGCGTTAGCTGCTAATTTAGATAATATTATTTTTACAATCTACTTTATTATTGTTTTTCTGAAAAAAATAAATTTTTCAAATATGTATTTGATTTTACTAGGTAGTATATCGTTTGAATTATATATGATACATGGATTAGTAATCTCTATTCTAGAAAAAATATTTGTGTCATCCAGAGTAAATGATGTGTTATTTACATTTTTTGTATTGATGATAAGTCTGATTTTGGCTTGGATTATTAACAAATTAGTTAATAGGTTTATTCAAAAAGTAAGTCTATTACAAAATCAAGAGTAAAGGAAATAAGTATGGAAAAAATTGTGGTTCAAGGTGGCGATAATCGTCTGGTAGGAAGTGTTACGATCGAAGGAGCAAAGAATGCAGTTTTGCCCTTATTGGCGGCGACTATTCTAGCAAGTGAAGGAAAGACCGTCTTGCAGAACGTTCCTATCTTGTCAGATGTTTTCACTATGAATCAGGTGGTTCGTGGTTTGAATGCCAAGGTTAATTTTAATGAAGAAGCTCATCTTGTTGAGGTGGACGCGACTGGCGATATCACTGAGGAAGCTCCTTACAAGTATGTCAGCAAGATGCGCGCATCCATCGTTGTCTTGGGACCAATTCTTGCTCGTGTAGGTCATGCTAAGGTATCCATGCCAGGTGGTTGTACGATTGGTAGCCGTCCTATTGATCTTCATTTGAAAGGTCTAGAAGCTATGGGGGCTAAGATTAGTCAGACAGCTGGTTATATCGAAGCCAAGGCTGATCGCTTACATGGAGCTCATATTTACATGGACTTCCCAAGTGTTGGTGCTACGCAGAACTTGATGATGGCAGCGACTCTAGCTGATGGGGTGACAGTGATTGAAAATGCTGCGCGTGAGCCTGAGATTGTTGACCTAGCCATTCTCCTCAATGAAATGGGAGCTAAGGTTAAGGGTGCTGGTACAGAGACCATTACCATTACCGGTGTTGAGAAACTTCATGGTACGACTCACAATGTAGTCCAAGACCGTATCGAAGCAGGAACCTTTATGGTAGCTGCTGCCATGACTGGTGGTGATGTCTTGATTAAAGACGCTGTCTGGGAGCACAACCGTCCCTTGATTGCCAAATTGCTTGAAATGGGAGTGGAAGTGACAGAGGAGACTGAAGGAATTCGAGTTCGCTCTCAACTAGAAAATTTAAAAGCTGTTCATGTGAAAACCTTGCCCCACCCAGGTTTTCCAACGGATATGCAGGCCCAATTTACAGCTTGATGACCGTCGCAAAAGGGGAATCAACTATGGTGGAGACAGTTTTCGAAAATCGTTTCCAACATCTAGAAGAAATGCGTCGCATGGGCTTGCACTCTGAGATTATCCGTGATACAGCTCGTATTGTTGGTGGTCAACCTTTGCAGGGGGCAGAAGTTCTTTCAACTGACCTTCGTGCTAGCGCAGCCTTAATTTTGACAGGTTTGGTAGCACAAGGAGAAACTGTAGTTGGTAAATTGGTTCACTTGGATAGAGGTTACTACCGTTTCCATGAGAAGTTAGCGCAGCTAGGTGCTAAGATTCAGCGGATTGAGGCAAGTGATGAAGATGAATAAGAAATCAAGCTACGTAATCAAGCGTTTACTTCTAGTCATTTTGGTGCTGTTTTTAGGTGCTCTAGCCCTAGGAATTGGCTTAATGGTAGGTTATGGAATTTTGGGCAAGGGTCAAGATCCATGGGCTATCCTGTCTCCAGCAAAATGGCAGGAATTGATTCATAAATTTACAGGAAATTAGGCTGGAGAACCAGTCTTTTTCTAGAGATAAGGAGAAAAATGGATAAAAAAACAAGACAGACACTGATTGGACTGCTAGTGTTATTGCTTTTGTCTGCAGGGAGCTATTATATCAAGCAGATGCAGTCGGCACCTAATAGTCCCAAAACAAAGGTTAGTCAGAAAAAACAATCGTCTGAAGCTCCTAGTCAATCATTGGCAGAAAGTGTCTTAACAGACGCAGTCAAGAGTCAAATAAAAGGGAGTCTGGAGTGGAATGGATCAGGTGCTTTTATTGTCAATGGTAATAAAACAAATCTAGATGCCAAGGTTTCAAGTAAGCCCTACGCTGATAATAAAACAAAGACAGTGGGCAAAGAAACAGTGCCAACCGTAGCAAATGCCCTCTTGTCTAAGGCTACTCGCCAGTACAAGAATCGTGAAGAAACTGGGAATGGTTCGACTTCATGGACTCCTCCAGGCTGGCATCAGGTTAAGAATCTAAAGGGTACTTATACCCATGCGGTCGATAGAGGTCACTTGTTAGGCTATGCCTTAATTGGTGGCTTGGATGGTTTTGATGCCTCGACAAGCAATCCTAAAAACATTGCTGTTCAAACAGCTTGGGCAAATCAGGCACAGGCCGAGGATTCGACTGGTCAAAACTACTATGAAAGCATGGTACGTAAGGCCTTGGATAAAAACAAGCGTGTCCGTTACCGTGTAACCCTTTACTACGCTTCGAATGAGGATTTAGTTCCTTCAGCTTCACAGATTGAAGCCAAGTCATCAGACGGAGAATTGGAATTTAATGTTCTAGTTCCCAATGTTCAAAAAGGGCTTCAACTGGATTACCGAACTGGAGAAGTGACTGTTACTCAATAAAATACAAAATAAACTCCTATGTCACTTGTGGATATAGGAGTTCTTTCTTACTAGTTTAAGCAGGGCTACAATAGACACTGATACTTAATAAAAATCAAAGTGCAAACTAGGAAGCTAGCTACAGGTTGCTCAAAGCATAGCTTTGAGGTTGCAGATAAAACTGACGTGGTTTTAGGAGATTTTCGAAGAGTATTGAGAAAAAATAATATGTACTGGACTATATTTTGTGATATAATAAAGGATAAGATACTATTTTAGGAGAAGAACTATGGAAGACCCAAGTAGTCAGAATTTGTTGCTACAATTTGTTTTATTGTTTATCTTGACGGTGTTAAATGCTTTTTCTCAGCCACAGAAATGGCTATGGTTTCACTTAACCGTGCGCGGGTTGAACAAAAGGCAGAAGAAGGAGATAGACGCTATATCCGTCTGCTGAAGGTACTAGAAAATCCTAACCACTTTTTATCAACCATTCAAGTAGGGATTACCCTGATTACAATCTTATCAGGGGCGAGTTTGGCAGAAACTCTGGGGCGAGAAATTGCATCTTGGCTTGGAAATGGCGAAACAGCTTATGCCGTTGCAAGTTTTCTGTCTTTAGCATTTTTGACTTATATTTCCATCGTTTTTGGAGAATTGTATCCTAAGAGAATCGCTCTTAATCTAAAGGATGCCTTGGCGATTCGTACAGCGCCAGTTATCATTGGGCTGGGGAAACTAGTTAGTCCCTTTGTTTGGCTCTTATCTGCATCTACCAATCTCTTGAGTCGCTTGACTCCGATGACCTTTGACGATGCTGATGAAAAAATGACCCGTGATGAAATTGAGTACATGCTGACAAATAGTGAAGAAACACTAGATGCTGACGAAATTGAAATGTTACAAGGAATCTTTTCACTGGATGAATTGATGGCTAGAGAAGTCATGGTTCCTCGAACGGATGCCTTCATGGTGGATATTCAGGATGATAGTCAAACCATCATCCAAAGTATTTTAAAACAAAATTATTCTCGTATCCCTGTCTATGATGGAGACAAGGATAACGTGATTGGAATCATTCACACCAAGAGTCTCCTTAATGCGGGCTTTGTGGACGGTTTTGACAATATTGTTTGGAAGAAAATCTTACAAGATCCACTTTTTGTTCCTGAAACTATTTTTGTGGATGACTTGTTAAAAGAATTGCGCAATACCCAAAGGCAAATGGCAATCTTGCTGGATGAATACGGTGGGATGGCTGGTTTGGTGACCCTAGAAGACCTCTTAGAGGAAATCGTTGGCGAAATCGATGACGAAACAGATAAGGCTGAAATCGAAGTTCATAAAATTGGAGAAGATACTTATATCGTTCAAGGCACCATGAATCTCAATGATTTTAATGACTACTTTGATGTTGAACTGGAAAGTGATGACGTTGATACCATCGCTGGTTACTATTTGACAGGAGTTGGGACCATTCCAACGACTGAGAAACTCAGTTATGAATTAGTCAGCCAAAACAAACAGCTTATCCTAACCAATGATAAAGTGAAAAATGGACGTGTTACCAAGGTAAAAGTCCAAATTACCGAAGTTGAAATAGAAGAAGAAACAGAGTAAACTAGAGGCTTTTGTCATCAGGTGTGATGAAGCTTTTTCAGTTGATTTCATACTCTTCGAAAATCAAATTCAAACCGCGTCAACGTCGCCTTGCCGTACGCAAGTACAGCCTGTGGCTAGTTTCCTAGTTTGCTCTTTGATTTTCATTGAGTATCAAAAGATTGTCTCCTAAAAAGAAGTCTGCCCCAAATTCACCCCAAAAGTTTTTGTAAGTTATATGTATTTATCCGAAGAAAATAAAAAAAGCCCTTTAAATTAGGCTTTCTGTTTAAATGAAACCTGAAAAATCAAGTTATAGAAGGCGGTAGACGGATTTGAACCGACGATCAAGCTTTTGCAGAGCCGTGCCTTACCACTTGGCTATACCGCCTTAACGTTTATTATTATACCTTGAAAATGATTTTCAGTCAATAGCTTTTTAAGATTTTTTGTATCAATAAGCCTAAATATTCTGAAAATTCGTTTACTTTTCTTGAAATCTATGATATAATTGATGATAACCTATACTTTATTTATAAGAGGAGTAAATAAATGAAAAAAAGTCAAGTGCTTGCTGTAGCGGGAGCTACCTTATTAACGTCAGGAGTTCTAGCTGCGTGTTCAAACACTAGTTCAAATAATGCTAAACTAGCAAAAGATTACCAATATGTTTATCAAACAGATCCAGAAACCTTGGATTATATCGTCAGCAATATCGATTCAACATCATTCGTCACAACGAATGCTGTAGATGGTTTGTTGGCTAATGATAAATATGGTAACCTGGTTCCTTCTATTGCTGAATCATGGACAGTTTCAAAAGATGGTTTGACTTATACCTATAAAATCCGCAAGGATGCTAAATGGGTGACAGCAGAGGGAGAAGAATACGCTCCTGTAACTGCTAAAGACTTCGTTACTGGTTTGAAACACGCCGTAGATGGAAAATCAAAAGGACTTTCAATCGTTAGCTCTTCTATTAAGGGATTAGAAGCCTATATCAAGGGTGAAACAAGCGATTTTTCAACCGTTGGAGTAAAAGCGCTTGATGATCAAACATTAGAATATACCTTGAACCAGCCAGAAACTTTCTGGAATGACAAGACCACTAGTGGTGTTTTGATGCCGGTTAATGAAGAATTCTTAACTTCAAAAGGGGAAGGTTTTGGTGCCCCAACCGATGCTAACTCTATTCTTTATAACGGTCCATTTGTCTTAAAATCTGTAACTCCAAAATCATCTATCGAGATGGCTAAAAATGATGCATACTGGGATAAAGAAAATGTAAAAATTGAGAACGTTAAGTTCACTTTCTGGGATGGTAAGGACCAAGATGTGATTGCTAAAGGTTTTGCTGATGGTCAATATAGCAAGGCTCGTATCTTCCCTACAAGTTCTACATATGAAAAATATGCAGCTGACTTTAAAGATAACATTTACTTTAATGAACCAGGAGCGGGTGTTGCAACTGTCAGCTTGAACTATGGCCGTACAACCTATAATCATACTGCCAAAACAAGTGATGCTCAAAAGACATCTACTCAGAAAGCATTGCTAAACAAGGAATTCCGTCAAGCCTTGAACTTTGCTGTCGATCGCAATTCTTACTCAGCTCAAACAAATGGTACTGATGGAGCTGCAGTAGCCATCCGTAATACGTTTGCACCTTATAATCTTCAAGTTGGTAAGAAAACATTTGGTGAATTGGTACAAGATAGCTTGGCTAAGACAAATTCTTCTACTTGGTCAAACGTGTCTCTAGCAGATTCTCAAAATGGCCTTTACAATGAAGAAAAAGCTAAAGAAGTCTTTGCTAAAGCAAAATCAAGCCTACAAGCTGAAGGTGTTGAATTCCCAATCCACTTGGATGCCTTGGTTATCCAAGAATCAACAGCGGTTGTAAACCGTGTTCAATCATTGAAACAATCAATTGAAAAAGTATTGGGTTCAGATAATGTTGTTGTAGACTTACAACAAATGACTCAAGCGGAAGCTTTACCAATTTCATTTAGCGCTCCAACGGCTAAAGAGCAAGACTGGGATATCCATACCTTGCTAGGATGGAACCCTGACTATCAAGATCCTTCTACTTTCTTGGATCAATTCGTCCTTAAGGGAGGAAGCACTCGTCTTTACCTTGGTATTGACCAAAACACAGATGCATCAGTAGTAAGCAAACTTGGTTTAGCTGACTATGGAAAATTACTTGATGACGCAAACAGCGAAAACCAAGATGTTCAAAAACGTTATGAAAAATACGCGGTGGCACAAGCTTGGTTGACTGATAATGCTTTGACAATTCCAGTAATGGCTTCTCCTAAAGAAACAGCCGTTTCATATGTTTCAAAAGTTCTACCATTTAGCTCTTCATATTCTGTAGCCGGCCTTAAAGGTGAAAATTCAGGATACTTGAAGTACACTGAAGTTGGTGAAAAAGCAATCACCAAAGAAGAGTATGAAAAAGCTCGTGAAAAATGGTTGAAAGAAAAGACTGAGTCAAACGAAAAAGCTCAAAAAGAATTGGCAAGTCATGTGAAGTAAATAATTTTCAATAGAACTTTCTCTCCATGAGGAGAAGGTTCTTTTGGGATTTTTAAAGGAAATGATATGAAAAAATATATTTTTATGCGTGTTTTGCGGTCCTTGGTTTCTATCTTCTTAGTAACAACCTTGACCTACACGATTATCTATACAATGGTTCCTAGAAAATTGATTTTCAAACAGGATACCAACTATAATAAGATTGCGACAACTGCTGATAAACGTGATAACTATGAGAATACTGTTTATGAGCGTATGGGCTATATCGAGTACTACGATACCAAAGAGTTGCAAGAAAAAGCTAGCCAGATGGATGCTTCTGTAACAGTTGAAGCCAATGACACCAACAAGGCTATCTATGAAAAATACATCAAACAAATCGGTCATGGTTGGACCCTGGGAGAATTTACTGAAAGTGGCCAATTCTACGCTACTCGTGAAATCCCAATTTTTGAACGTGTTTTCAAATTCTATGCTAACTTGATTGACATTGATCATACAAATAAAATTCAAGACCCTGAAAATCCAGACTTGAAGCGTTACCTTCGTTTTGAAAACGATCCAGCGATCGGATGGTCGTTGGTCGGTTCAGGAACTAAACATAAATATCTCTTGTACTTCAATAGTCAGTTCCCGTTTGTGCATCAAAACTTTGTGAACATTAATTTAGGTGACTCTTATCCAACCTATGCTAATAGCCCTGTTTTACAGGTTATTACTCAGGGACAAGGACAAACAAAAACATCTCAAGTTCAGTTCCCAACAGGTAAGAAAACTTCTTCTGTAAATATTTACTCAAGAACCTACAAATCACCTAGTCAGGCTGACTCTCGTGAAGTAGCCAACTACGGAAAAGATGACCCTTATACAGCTACGGAAAGCAATTACCAATATCCTTCTATGATTGCCAGCTCTGCTGTCGTTGGATTGATCGGTTTGGTGATTTCTTATGCGATTGCTGTGCCACTTGGTTCAGCTATGGCTCGCTTCAAGAACACTTGGATTGATAGCTTCTCAACAGGGGCTTTGACCTTCTTGATGGCTCTTCCAACAATTGCCTTGGTTTATATTATCCGTTTGGCTGGTTCTTCAATCGGCTTGCCAGATTCATTCCCTATCTTGGGTGCTGGAGATTGGCGTTCGTATGTTTTACCAGCAGTTATCCTTGGTTTGTTGGGTGCTCCTGGTACAGCTATTTGGATTCGTCGTTACATGATTGACTTGCAATCTCAAGATTTTGTTCGTTTTGCTCGTGCAAAAGGTTTGTCTGAAAAAGAAATTTCAAACAAACACATCTTTAAAAATGCCATGGTTCCGCTGGTTTCAGGAATTCCTGGTGCTGTTATCGGGGTTATCGGTGGTGCAACCCTTACTGAAACAGTCTTCGCCTTCCCAGGTATGGGTAAAATGTTGATTGACTCTGTAAAAGCATCTAATAACTCTATGGTCGTTGGTCTTGTCTTCATCTTTACATGTATTTCTATCTTCTCACTTCTTTTAGGAGATATTTGGATGACTATTATTGACCCACGTATTAAATTGACTGAGAAAGGAGGCAAATAATGTCTACAATCGATAAAGAAAAATTTCAGTTCGTAAAACGTGACGATTTTGCCTCTGAAGCCATTGATGCGCCAGCATATTCATACTGGGGCTCAGTGTTTAGACAATTTATGAAGAAAAAATCAACTGTAGTCATGTTGGGAATCTTGGTAGCTATCATTTTGATGAGTTTCATCTACCCAATGTTTTCTAAGTTTGATTTCAATGATGTCAGCAAGGTAAACGACTTTAGTGCTCGTTATATCAAGCCAAATGCTGAGCATTGGTTTGGTACAGACAGTAACGGTAAATCTCTCTTTGACGGTGTCTGGTTCGGAGCTCGTAACTCTATCCTCATTTCTGTGATTGCGACAGTGATTAACTTGGTTATCGGTGTCTTTGTCGGTGGTATTTGGGGAATTTCAAAATCAGTAGACCGCGTGATGATGGAAGTTTATAACGTCATCTCAAACATCCCATCTCTTTTGATTGTCATTGTCTTGACTTACTCAATCGGAGCTGGATTCTGGAATCTGATTTTTGCCATGAGTGTGACAACATGGATTGGGATTGCTTTCATGATCCGTGTGCAAATCTTGCGTTACCGTGATTTGGAATACAACTTGGCGTCACGTACTTTGGGAACACCAACCTTGAAGATTGTTGCCAAAAACATTATGCCACAATTGGTATCTGTTATTGTGACAACCATGACTCAAATGCTTCCAAGCTTTATCTCATACGAAGCCTTCTTGTCTTTCTTCGGTCTTGGATTGCCGATTACAGTGCCAAGTTTGGGTCGTTTGATTTCAGATTATTCACAAAACGTAACAACCAATGCTTACTTGTTCTGGATTCCATTGACAACCCTTGTCTTGGTATCCTTGTCCCTTTTCGTAGTTGGTCAAAACTTAGCGGATGCTAGTGATCCACGTACACATAGATAGGAGTAGAAATGACAAAAGAAAAAAATGTAATTTTGACTGCTCGCGATATTGTCGTGGAATTTGACGTTCGTGACAAAGTATTGACAGCCATTCGCGGCGTTTCCCTTGAACTAGTTGAAGGAGAAGTGTTGGCCTTGGTAGGTGAGTCAGGATCAGGGAAATCTGTTTTGACAAAGACCTTCACAGGTATGCTCGAAGAAAATGGTCGTATTGCCCAAGGAAGCATTGACTACCGTGGTCAAGATTTGACAGCTCTATCTTCTCACAAGGATTGGGAACAAATTCGTGGTGCTAAGATTGCGACTATCTTCCAAGATCCAATGACTAGTTTGGACCCAATTAAAACAATTGGTAGTCAGATTACAGAAGTTATTGTAAAACACCAAGGAAAAACGCCTAAAGAAGCGAAAGAATTGGCAATTGACTACATGAATAAGGTTGGGATTCCAGAAGCAGATAGACGTTTTGATGAATACCCATTCCAATATTCTGGAGGAATGCGTCAACGTATCGTTATTGCGATTGCCCTTGCCTGCCGACCTGATGTCTTGATCTGTGATGAGCCAACGACTGCCTTGGATGTAACCATCCAAGCACAGATTATTGATTTGCTAAAATCTTTACAAAACGAGTACCATTTCACAACAATCTTTATCACCCACGACCTTGGTGTGGTGGCAAGTATTGCGGATAAGGTAGCGGTTATGTATGCAGGAGAAATCGTTGAGTATGGAACTGTTGAGGAAGTCTTCTATGACCCTCGCCATCCATATACATGGAGTCTCTTGTCTAGCTTGCCTCAGCTTGCTGATGATAAAGGGGATCTTTACTCAATCCCAGGAACACCTCCGTCACTTTATACTGACTTGAAAGGAGATGCCTTTGCCTTGCGTTCAGACTATGCAATGCAGATTGACTTCGAACAAAAAGCTCCTCAATTCTCAGTATCAGAGACGCATTGGGCTAAAACTTGGCTTCTTCATGAGGATGCTCCAAAAGTAGAAAAACCAGCTGTGATTGCAAATCTCCACGATAAAATCCGTGAAAAAATGGGATTTGCCCATCTGGCTGACTAGGAGGAAGGAAATGTCTGAAAAATTAGTAGAAATCAAAGATTTAGAAATTTCCTTCGGTGAAGGAAGTAAGAAGTTTGTCGCGGTTAAAAATGCTAACTTCTTTATCAACAAGGGGGAAACTTTTTCGCTTGTAGGTGAGTCAGGAAGTGGGAAAACAACTATTGGTCGTGCCATCATCGGTCTTAATGATACAAGTAATGGGGATATCATTTTTGATGGTCAAAAGATTAATGGTAAGAAATCGCGTGAACAAGCTGCAGAATTGATTCGTCGTATCCAGATGATTTTCCAAGACCCTGCGGCAAGTTTGAATGAACGTGCCACTGTTGATTATATTATTTCTGAAGGTCTTTACAATCATCATCTGTTCAAGGATGAAGAAGAACGTAAAGAGAAAGTTCAAAATATTATCCGTGAAGTAGGTCTTCTTGCTGAGCACTTGACTCGTTACCCTCATGAATTCTCAGGTGGTCAACGTCAACGTATCGGTATTGCCCGTGCCTTGGTTATGCAACCAGACTTTGTTATTGCGGATGAGCCCATTTCAGCCTTGGACGTTTCTGTTCGTGCTCAAGTCTTAAACTTGCTCAAAAAATTCCAAAAAGAACTTGGCTTGACCTATCTCTTTATCGCCCATGACTTGTCGGTTGTTCGTTTTATTTCAGATCGTATCGCGGTTATTTACAAGGGTGTTATTGTAGAGGTTGCAGAAACAGAAGAATTGTTTAACAATCCAATTCATCCATATACTCAGGCTTTGCTTTCAGCGGTACCTATCCCAGATCCAATCTTGGAACGCAAGAAGGTATTGAAAGTATATGATCCAGATCAACATGATTATGAGACAGATAAGCCATCTATGGTAGAAATCCGTCCAGGTCACTATGTATGGGCTAACCAAGCCGAATTGGCACGTTATCAACAAGGGTTAAACTAATAATGGTTTTATAATTTCCATGTCAACTTTTATGGAAATTATAAACCTTTTTTTGTTGGATTGATTTGGAAAAACTTTGAAAGTAGTTTGAAAGAATTTTCGAAAGAAATAGAATTCTTAGAAAATCATTGAATTATAGTGATATGAAATAAAATCTGAACAACTCGATTCGGAAAGTCAAATTAATTTCTAGAAAAGGTTTAGAAGTCGCGGCGTATTACTCTAGCTTCAATCTACTATATTCTAATACTCTTCGAAAATCTCTTCAAACCACGTCAGCTCTATCTGCCACCTCAAAACAGTGTTTTGAGCAACCTGAGGCTAGCTTCCTAGTTTGCTTTTTGATTTTCATTGAGTCTAATATCTACAATGTAAAAAACTCTAGCTATCAGTTCATTGATAGTTAGAGTTTTTTCTATTCATATGATTTAAGGAGATTAAATAAGGCTTCTACTTCTGATGACGGTGTAGCTGATTTAATGTAAGCGTAATAAACTGTAAAAGTTATCTTATCCTTCGGTATAAGAGGAATTTTTATTAAATCATCATCTTCATCAGAAAGTGCGATATCAGCAAGTAAACTAAGGCCAATCCCTTTCTTTAAAAGTTCTTTAAGAATGACAATGTCATCAGTCTTAAAGAATATTTCTGCCTTGTTTTGATGCTTCTGATTAAGCGTTTCAAAAGCTTTCAGGTGAACAAAGTGTTCGTCTAAGAGTATAAAGGATTGATCTACTAATTATTCAAAAGCGAGGGAAGGAACAGTGGCAAAAGGATGGTTCTTAGATAAAACGACATACAGTTCTTTATGAAATAGCTCGTGTGTCTCTATTGAAGGATAATTGAGAGGTTCAATTAAACCGAGTAGGCTTGCATTAAGGTCTCCCTTAAGGAGAAGGTTTAATAACTCTACGGAGCCACCGCGGATAGGGCGTATCTTTTTTAAAAAATCGAATTTATCTTTTTCGTTTAAGGCAGCAAAGAGATACTGAATGATAATAGGAGGGAATCCTACAGTAGAGTATTGTGCCAAGGAGCGATTAATTTCTTTGCGAGTAGAAATGACCTCAGGTAAAATCAGTTCTGTATGCTTTAGAAGGATTTGTCCTTGAGGAGTTAGCTTGAAGGAACGATGCGAGGGGTCATGGTGAATCAATTTGCAGTTAAAGGATTCCTCTAAGCGCTTGATAGCATAAGAAATAGATGGTTGGCTGACTTTATGTTGTTTTGCTACTTCCGTATAGGATTGAAGCTGGCAGAGGTCATAAAAATATTGTAGATCTTTTAAATTCATATGGGTTCACTTTCATTAGTTGGAGAAGGAAAATAAGTGGAAAACAGCAGATAAATAATTTTTATCCGTATCCTACAATTTGACTATACGAGTATTCACCAGTTAAAATGTAAGTGAGTCAGGGATCTCAAAGATTATCTAAGATACTCTCAAAAATGACCAACATTTTTTCTCGTTTATCAATAGGGAGCTGTTTAATCTTCATGTTGATTCTTTTGAGTGAAAGATTGTCACTCTTATCAGAGGTTGATTCAAGGCTATCAAAATTGAAAAATTCCTCTGGGGTCATTTCTAGGGCGTCAATCACTTTTTCAAGACTGTGAATGGTCAGATTCACATTTTGGTTTTCAAGTTGATTGATATACTTAAGCCCGAGTCCTGCTTGTTCCGAAAGTTCTTCCTGGCTCATTTTATTCTGTGTTCGAAAATATTTCACTTTTTGGGAAATATATTGTTGTAAATAGTTTTTAGTTGTCATATAAATAGAATACAAGTTTTATATGACAAAAAACACCTTAAAAAATACAAAGTATTACATAACATACCTAGATGATATTTATTTTAATTAGGATTGTCAATTTGTATGATTGGTTTATTTTACTCGAAACTTTTAGTAAAGAGAGATCATCGAGAGTTTGATGAGTTCAGAAATTTATAACATATGCGTATACAATTGTATTATTTAAACAACAACGTTTTACGAACAATTCGTTTCATGTGGTATAATATAAGTAAAAAGGAGCTTGCACTATGACTGCACATGATATTTTAAACAATCCTTTCCTCAATAAAGGTACTGCCTTTACCTTAGAGGAGCGAAAGGAACTAGGCCTTATTGGTTTACTGCCACCGTATGTTCAAACGATTGAAGAACAAGCGGCGCAAACTTATGCACAAATGCAAACAAAAGCCAATGATTTGGAAAAACGTCTTTTCCTAATGGAAATTTTTAATACCAACAGGACTCTTTTCTATTACCTCTTTTCTCAACATTTGAAAGAATTCAATCCAATTGTATATGATCCAACCATTGCAGATACGATTGAAGGCTATAGTGATCTTTTTGTAGATCCCCAATATGCGGGATATCTTGATATTAATCATCCTGAAAATATTGAAGCTACTTTGAAAAACGCTGCCGGGGGTCACGAGATTCGTCTCATTGTTGTAACAGATGCAGAAGGAATCCTTGGAATTGGCGACTGGGGAACAAATGGTGTCGATATTTCTGTTGGGAAATTGATGGTCTATACAGGTGCTGCTGGAATCGATCCTTCGATGGTCCTTCCTTTAGTCATTGATGCAGGGACTAACCGTGAAGAACTTCGTAACAATCCTAATTACTTAGGAAATCGTCACGAACGGGTCCGCGGAGATCGTTACTACGACTTCATTGACCAATTTGTTCAAACAGCAGAACGTCTCTTTCCTAAACTCTACCTTCACTGGGAAGACTTCGGCCGCTTGAATGCTGCCAATATTCTTGAAAAATACCGGAAACAAATTCCGACCTTTAATGATGATATTCAAGGTACAGGAATCGTTACCTTGGGTGGTATCTTTGGTTCGCTGGATATTAGTGGTGAAAAATTAACAGATCAAGTTTATCTTTGCTATGGTGGTGGTACTGCGGGTGCAGGAATTGCCTCTCGTGTTCTTCGTGAAATGGTAAGTGAAGGTCTTTCTGAAGAAGAAGCCTATAAACGGTTCTTTATGGTTGATAAACAAGGTCTTCTCTTTGATGACATGGATGACTTGACACCAGAACAAAAACCATTTGCTAAGAAACGTGCTGACTTTAGTAATGCAGATAAGTTGACTGACCTGCTTGAAGTAGTGAAGACTGTGAAGCCAACCATTCTTGTAGGAACTTCAACTCAGCCTAATACCTTCACTAAAGAAATAGTAGAAGCTATGTGTGAATACACAGAACGTCCAATGATTTTCCCTTTGTCAAATCCAACTAAATTGGCAGAAGCTAGTGCCAAAGATTTGATTGAATGGTCAGATGGTAAAGCTTTTGTCGCAACAGGAATTCCTGCTGATACGGTTTCTTATAAAGGTGTAGACTATGTGATTGGTCAAGCAAATAATGCCCTGATTTACCCAGGTCTTGGTCTAGGTATGCTGGCTTCTGAAGCAAGTCTTTTGACTGATGAAATGATTGGAGCAGCGGCGCATTCATTGAGTGGTATTGTCAATCCAGGCCAACCAGGAGCTCCTGTCTTGCACCATTCAAGTATGTAGCAGATGTTTCTATTAAAGTAGCAGAAGCAGTCGCTAAAAAAGCACAAGAGCAAGGTCTTGCACGCGCTAAGGAAACAGATATGGCCAAAGCAGTTCGTGATTTTAAGTGGTATCCAGAGTATAAATAATTCATTTCTGTTGCCTATCCTCGGGATACTTGGCTTATTTTGGATATGTTAGCAATCTACAGAGTTGATAACCGAAAAGTAAAGAGATTGTCGTATTGACTATTGGTTTTAAACAGTATAAAATAACTGTCGATTTTTTGTCCGACTGCCAAGAGTCAGTTTAATACTACACTAAAATCAAAATGCATTATATAATAGTGATATGAAATCAACCAAAGAAGAAATACAAGTTATCAAAACACTTTTAAAAGACTCTAGTACAACTAAATACCATAAAAGTCTTCAAATCGTTTTATTTTGTCTAATGGGCAAATCTTTGAAATTATCCTAAAAGAATTATGAAAGAATTTTCGAAAAATTTTAAAAAATTCTGAAATATTCTTGACAGGTGATGAAAAAGGTGGTAAGATAGGAAACATCAAAAAAGAAAGCAGAAAAAGAAATGAATAAGAAACAAGCTATAACGATGACTCAAAACTTTTACTTTAGCTACTTTAGATAGTGTTTGTAGACATGTCACCATGGATGCAAACAGTTCAAGCAATTTGTTTGTATCTATGTGGCTAAGATTTTTGATTGTAGTCCATATAGATGAATATCTAAATGGACTAGCAAAGTTATAACTTGTTAGATTATTTCAAGCATCCGTTTAGATAGTATCTAGGCGGTTTTTTTGTTTTATCTTTTCTGAGAAGGAGTTTCATTATGAAAGTTGTTCGAAAATTACTAGCACCCCTCTTGGTAGTGGGGATCCTCTTGACCTCTCTGATTAGTTTGCATCAGTTGAAGGCAGATAAGAAAAAAGATGTTTTTCGTATCGGTATTTCGCAGTTTATTACTCATCAATCTTTGGACGCTACTAGAGAAGGGTTTGTGGATGAGCTGGCCAAACAAGGCTATGTTGAGGGGAAAAATATTGAGATTGATTTGCAAAATGCACAAGGAGAACAACGAAATCTAAAAACGATTTCCCAGCAACTAGCAGAATCTAGTGATGTCGTTCTAGCTATCGCAACGCCTTCTGCTCAGAGCTTGGCCAATACAACACAAACGACACCTGTTATCTTTTCAGCGGTAACAGACCCTGTCAGTGCCAAGTTAGTTGAGTCAAGAGAGCATCCTGGGGGCAATGTAACTGGGACAAGCGATCAGTCATCAGATGCCATTTCAACCCAAATCAATTTGATAAAGAAAGTGTTGCCAAAAGCTAAAACAATTGGAATTCTCTATACTCAGAGCGAGCCAAACTCAGTTGTTCAAAAGGATGAAGCTAAGAGTCTTCTGGAAGAAAAAGGCTTTACCGTTGTTGAAAAAACAATCTTGGATAGTAACAACGTCAAGGCGGCTGCAGAAAGCTTGATGGCAGAGGTGGATATGGTTTTTGTACCAACGGATAATATCATTTCATCAACCATGGAAACAGTCAAGCAGGTTTCTATTAAACACAAGGTTCCAGTATTTGGTGGTTCAACAGAAATGGTTGCGGTTGGTGGCTTGTATAACTACGGAACCAATTATGAAGAATTGGGACGTCAGACAGCACGAATGCTGGTTCGTGTTTTAAAAGGTGAGAATCCAGAAAATATAGCAGTTGAGTTGCCTGAAAAACTAGAATTACATACCAATCAAGAAATGGCAGATGCATTAGGAATTGATATTAGTAAGTTAGAAGGCAAGGAATAAGGAGGTTTGAGATGAATTTTGTATTATCTAGTTTATCAGAAGGTTTGTTGTGGTCGATTATGGCGATTGGGGTCTACTTGACTTTCCGTATTTTGGATATTGCGGATATGACTGCTGAAGGAGCCTTTCCACTGGGGGCGGCTGTCGTCGTATCTCAGATACAGGTAGGGACAAATCCTTGGATTGCGACTTTACTTGCTTTGCTGGCAGGTATGGTAGCAGGTCTTGTATCAGGAATGCTTCACACCAAGATGAAAATTCCAGCTCTCTTGACAGGTATTGTGACCTTGACAGGGCTTTATTCAATCAATATTAAAATCATGGGAAGCGTGCCTAATCTTTCCTTGGGAGATTCTTCAACTGTCTTTAAACAGTTGGCGAGCTTGGGACTGACAAATGAAGAAGCTGTTTTCTCATTCAGTTTAGCCTGTCTCTTACTTGTTTGTTTGGTCTTGACTCTTTTGATGAAAACAGAGATTGGCTTGGTCTTGCGTTCGACTGGGGACAATATTCCGATGAGTGAGGCCAATGGGGTCAATGTAGACACGATGAAGATTGTTGGTTACATGATTTCAAACGGCTTGATTGCCCTATGTGGTTCCTTGTTTGCCCAAAATGATGGATTTTCAGATGTGACTTCTGGGACAGGGACCATCGTTGTTGGTTTGAGTGCAGTCATTATTGCGGAAGTCTTGATACACGACTTGACCATTGGAGGTCGCCTGTTATCTATCGGAATCGGTGCTATTGTTTACCGTTTGATTATTTTAAATATCTATGAAATTCCAAATCTAGATCAAAACTTGGTACGTCTCTTTAATGCAATCTTGCTCGCCTTAGTTTTATTTGCACCAGAATTGCAAAAGAGATTAAAGATTCGTGGTCTGAAATTGAGAAATGAATAGGAGGAGAAAGTTATGGCAAGTTTGTTAACACTTGAAAATATTCACAAAACATTTGAAGCAGGGACGGTCAATGAGAACCATGTTCTCAAAGGATTAGATTTAGAGGTTGAAGAGGGAGATTTTATCTCTGTGATTGGTGGAAATGGAGCAGGGAAATCCACTTTGATGAATATCTTGGCTGGCAATCTATCGGTGGATGAAGGGGACCTTTTATTGGCAGGCAAATCCATTAAAAATCTGAGTGTCAGAAAGAGAGCCAAGGATATCGCTCGTGTTTTTCAAGATCCTAAGATGGGAACAGCTTCTCGTTTGACGATTGAGGAGAATATGGCTATTGCTTGAGACGCGGGCAGAAGAGAGGGCTTGGTTGGGGAGTGAAGGAGAAGGATAGAATCCAGTTCCAAGAGGCCTTGAAGGAGTTGAATATTGGTCTTGAAAACCGCTTAAAAGTAGATACTCAATACCTATCAGGAGGACAAAGACAGGCTTTGACCCTAGTCATGGCAGCTCTAGTGAAACCCAAACTTTTGCTTTTGGATGAACATACTGCGGCACTTGACCCGAAAACTAGTCAAATGGTGATGGATTTGACGCAAAAGATTGTGGAACACCATCAGTTGACGACTTTGATGATTACCCATGATATGAACCATGCGATTGAGTACGGCAATCGTCTCATTATGCTCTATCAAGGCAAGATAGTGGTAGATGTCAAGGGAGAGGAGAAAAAGCATCTGACAGTTGAAGACCTCATGCATCTCTTCCAGAAAAATAGTGGCCAAAGTCTAGTCAGTGATGAATTGGTTTTGGGATAAAGAAAAACACCACACTTTGTAAGACACAAGGTGTGGTTATATTTTATCTCTTAGACCAAGTTCTCTTCATAAAGAGAAGTAGGATTGGGTAAATCTCTAATCGCCCTGCAATCATTGCAAAGGAGAGGAGAATTTTTGAGATAGGACTAAAGATTGAGAAACTAGAAGTGGTTCCTAGAATAGGCCCGATATTATTGAAACAGCTAAAGACAGCGCTGGTCACAACCAGAAAATCATTGCTATCTAGGCTGACAATAAAGATAAGCGCTAGCAAAATCATAGAATAGATGACAAAGTACTTGAGAATCTTATGCTGGGTATCTTTGTCAATCACCGTTTTATTAACATGGAGGGTCAAAACACGGTGGGGCGATAGGATTGACAAAATCTGATTTTTAGCAATTTTTGAAAGGATGAGGCCTCGAATAACCTTGAGTCCACCTGCGGTTGAACCAGCAGAACCACCGATTCCCATGAGGAAGAGGAGGATAAACTGGGAGAAGAGGGGCCAGTTGGTAATATCTCCATATCCAAAACCAGTTGTTGTAATGATATTGGAAACCTGGAAGAAGGCTATTTCAAAGCTCTTTGAAAATCCCGGGTAGAGGTAGAGAGTATTGAGGCTGATCAAGCCTGTAGAAACCAGCACGATGACCAAGTAAGCCCGAAGTTCTTCGTCACCAAAGAAGGCTTTGACGCGACGGAGCATGAGGTAGTAGTAGAGGTTGAAATTTACCCCAAAAACCAGAACTCCGATACTAACTAGATAGGTAATCAGTGAGCTGCCATAGTGGGCAATTCCATCGTTATAGACTGTGAAACCTCCTGTTCCTGCTGTACCCATAGCGATGACAAAACTATCAAATAGAGGCATACCGGCTAGATAATAGATGATGACAAAGAGGGAGAAGAGAGCTAGATAAAGGAGATAGAGAATCTGGCAGTGTTTTTTAGCTTGGATACAACCTTACCAAAAACAGGGCCAGGAACCTCAGCCTTCATCACCTCTAGGTGACTATTTTTGGCATTGTCCATAATAGCAAGTGCGAAAACGAGTACTCCCATCCCTCCAATCAAGTGGGTAAAACTTCGCCAGAAGAGGAGGGAGCGGCTGAGAACCGAAACGTCGTTCAGAATAGTTGCTCCGGTAGTTGTAAAGCCAGAACTAATCTCAAAAAAGGCATCAATAACGCTGGGAATTTGCCCAGCAAATACAAAGGGGAGACCGCCAAAGAAAGACCAAAGAATCCAACAGAGGGCAACAATTAAGATTCCCTCCTTGGCATAAATACGTTGATTTTTTGGTTTCTGCAAGCTGCCTGAACCACCTAGCAATACGAGAATCCCTATTGTTGAAAAGAGGGCTGTAAAGACTTGGCTCGATTCATGGTAATAGATAGCGACAGCCACAGGAACCAAAAGAAGAACAGCTTCAATCAAAAGTAATTTTGAAAGGAGGTAGCGAATCATACTTTTATTCATCTCTTACCTCGCGATCAAGTCATAAATCTTGGTGATGTTTGGCAACAAAGTTGTTACTAGGAGCTTGTCTCCAACTTCCAACATATCCTCCCCAGTAGGGAAAATAGTCTTGCCCTTTCGAATGATGGCTGCTATAAGAACCCCTTTTTTCAGTTTTAATTGAGAAAGAGGTTTGGCAGTCATTTTATTAGCTTCCTTGATATGAAATTGCAGGGTTTCGATTTGGCCATTGGCTAGATGGTGCATGGCTTGAAGGTCTGAATACTGGGCATTAACCCGACCACGAATAAAGTGCATGATTGTATCTACAGCGATGCTTTTAGGTGTGATGATACTTGAAAAATCAGGCGCATTGATAATCTCGAGGAGACTGGTACGATTGACCTTGGTGATATTTTTTTGTACACCTACCCTGTCAAGGAACATAGAGGTAATCAGATTTTCCTCATCGACTCCTGTTAGAGTCGCAACGGCATCATAGTTTTGAGCACTTTCTTCCAGCAGGATATCTTTTGCGGTACCATCTCCTTGAACGATGTAAAGGTTTGGGAATTTCTCGCTAAAGAAGCTGGCGATTTCAGGATTGATTTCAATAACCTTGGTATCGATACGACTGTCTTTGAGGATACCTAGTAGATAATAGGCAATTCTACCAGCTCCAACAATAAGAAGACTCTTCACGGCACGAGACTTGAAATAATTATGGAAGAGCATCATGTCAACACGGTTACCAGTGACAAAGATTCTATCTTTATCCTGTACAGTCATGTCACCGCTTGGAATGATAATTTGATGATCCCTTTCTATCGCACAAACAATGACATTGCCAAATTTTTTCCGAAAATCAGAAATGGGCATTTGGCAAAGACCACTGGAGGATTTAACAGTGAATTCCATCAAGCTGACCCGTCCACCAAAGAAACGTTCGACAGAGAGGGCGTTGGGGAAGTCAATGATATTCGCGATAGCGCGGGCAGCCAAGAGCTCAGGGTTAACGATAAGAGAAAAACCGAGAATATTCTTTTCCTTGAAATAAGAGTTAGAATATTCAGGGTTCCGCACCCGAACGATGGTCTCTTTAGCTCCCATTTTTTTGGCTAGAACGGCTGCAATCATGTTCACTTCATCGTATTCAGTCAGAGCGATAAAGATATCACAATCCTGGACACTGGCTTGCTCAAGGATGGTAAAATCGGCCCCGTTACCAAGGATGCCCATGATATCAAAGCGATTAACAATATGATTGAGAACAGCTTCGTCTTGCTCAATCAGCAAAACATCATGCTTTTCTGCAACCAAGGAGCGACAGAGGCAGAACCAACTTTTCCCCCTCCGACAAGGATAATTTTCATATTAAAACCTACTTTTTCATGATGTAACTATCATACCCTTTTTCGAGAAAAAATGCACCTACTAGCTAATCACCAGAGTTTTTAGTAGGAAATTTGCTATAAGGTAAAACTATACCCTAAGCAATTGAAATAGCTATTAGCACCTTTCTCTGAAATATGGTATGATAAAGGATATACAAGGAGATAAAATGAATAATAATTTACTGGTATTACAATCAGACTTTGGTCTGGTTGATGGTGCGGTATCGGCTATGATTGGAGTGGCTTTAGAAGAATCTCCAACTTTAAAAATTCATCACTTGACGCACGATATCACGCCTTATAATATTTTTGAGGGGAGCTACCGTCTCTTTCAGACGGTGGACTACTGGCCTGAGGGAACGACTTTTGTATCGGTTGTCGATCCAGGTGTCGGCTCGAAACGTAAGAGTGTGGTTGCCAAAACTGCAAAAAATCAATACATTGTCACACCAGACAATGGAACTCTTTCCTTTATCAAGAAACACGTTGGTATTGTAGCTATTCGTGAGATTTCTGAAGTGGCCAATCGACGTCAAAATACAGAGCATTCTTATACTTTCCACGGTCGTGATGTTTATGCCTATACTGGTGCTAAACTAGCCAGCGGTCACATTAGTTTTGAGGAAGTGGGACCAGAGCTCAGTGTGGATCAGATTGTGGAGCTTCCAGTTGTAGAGACTATCATAGAAGATCATTTGGTGAAGGGAGCTATTGATATTCTGGATGTGCGTTTTGGTTCGCTTTGGACCTCTATCACGCGAGAAGAATTTTACAAGCTGGAACCAGCATTCGGTGACCGTTTTGAAGTGACTATCTATCACGCTGATATGCTGGTCTATCAAAATCAGGTTGTTTATGGCAAATCATTTGCAGATGTGAGAATTGGGCAACCCATCCTTTACATCAACTCTCTCTATCGTTTAGGTCTGGCTATCAACCAAGGTTCCTTTGCCAAGGCCTATAATGTGGGTGTCGGTTCATCTTGGACCATTGAAATAAAGAAAATAGAATCATAAAATAGGAGAATATAGATGAAAAATCAATCAATTAAACAAGTTGTTGCTATCGGTGTTGGAGCTGCGCTCTTTGTTGTCATCGGGATGATCAGTATTCCAACGCCTATTCCAAATACAAGCATCCAGCTTCAGTATGCGGTACAGAGCCTCTTGTCTATTATTTTTGGCCCTCTAGTGGGACTACTTGTTGGTTTAATTGGGCATGCAGTGAAGGACTCTCTTGCTGGCTACGGTCTATGGTGGACTTGGATTATTGCTAGTGGTCTCTTTGGTCTAGCTGTAGGTCTCTTTAGAAAATACATTCGAGTAACACAGGGTGTTTTTGAGTTGAAGGATATTGTCTTCTTTAACCTCATTCAGATTGTTGCAAATGCTCTTGTTTGGGGTGTCTTGGCACCACTTGGAGATGTTGTGATTTATCAAGAAGCGGCAGAAAAAGTATTTGCACAAGGGATTGTTGCGGGAATTGCAAATGCTGTAACTGTAGCTATCGCAGGTACCCTTCTCTTGCTAGCTTATTCACGTACGCAGACTCGTTCAGGAAGTTTGAAAAAGGATTAACATAAGAGAAAAGGCTGGACAACCAGTCTTTTTCGATGTTTATTGATTAGTTAGGCAAGCAAGCTATGATAGGACTCTTTTTGACGCTAAGATTTTACGAGAAGAGACTGCAAGAAGGGCTTGATTTATGATAAAATAGAAGTCTAAGAAGCGAATGAAGAGAGTAAGATGAAAGAAGCTATAATTGAGTGGAAGGATTTCTCTTTCCAGTATGAAACGCAACAAGAACCAACCTTGCAAGGAGTGAACTTGACCATTTATAAGGGAGAGAAAGTCTTAATTGTTGGGCCATCTGGGTCAGGTAAGTCGACCTTGGGTCAATGTTTGAATGGGATTATTCCCAATATTTACAAGGGTCAGACGTCTGGAGAATTTTTGATCAAGGGGCAAGCGGCCTTTGATATGAGTATCTATGATAAATCTCATCTAGTCAGCACAGTTTTGCAGGATACAGATGGGCAGTTTATCGGCCTGTCTGTGGCAGAGGATTTGGCTTTTGCTCTGGAAAATGACGTGACAGATCTAGATGACATGAAAAGTCGTGTTCATAAATGGGCTGAAAAGCTGGACTTTCTTTCTTTACTGTCTCAGCGTCCCCAAGATTTGTCAGGTGGACAAAAGCAGCGAGTCAGTCTAGCTGGTGTCTTGATTGATGAGAGTCCAATTCTCTTGTTTGATGAACCACTAGCCAATCTGGATCCCAAGTCAGGTCAGGATATTATCGAATTGATTGACCAGATTCATAAGGAAGAAGGAACAACGACTCTTATTATCGAGCACCGTTTGGAGGATGTTCTGCATCGCCCTGTGGATCGGATTGTCTTGATAAACGATGGTCGTATCCTCTTTAATGGGAGTCCTGACCAGTTACTGGCGACTGATTTATTGACACAAAATGGAATTCGAGAACCCCTTTATCTGACCACTCTCCGTCAATTGGGTGTGGATTTAGTTAAGGAAGAACAATTAGCAGATCTGGATAACTTGTCTATCTCAAAAGGTCAGGTTCAGTTGCAGAATGAACTGGTAAAAGAAACCCCAGAATTGCAGTCACTCTTTAAATTAGAGAACGTGTCTTTTTCTTATGATGATAGACCGATTTTAAAATCCCTACATTTGGATATTAAAAAGGGTGAAAAGATTGCTATTGTCGGGAAAAATGGAGCAGGGAAGTCAACTCTAGCCAAGGCCTTAAGTAGCTTTATTCAGACGGAAGGTCGCTATCTTTGGGAAGGACAGGATATCAAAGGAGATTCTGTTGCAGAGCGGGCGGAACGAGTAGGCTATGTGCTGCAAAATCCTAATCAAATGATTTCAACCAATATGATTTTTGATGAGGTGGCTCTGGGACTTCGTTTGCGAGGTGTGGAAGAGCAGGAAATTGAAACGAGAGTCTATGAAACTTTGACAATCTGTGGTCTCTATGAATTCCGTAATTGGCCTATTTCTGCCCTGTCATTTGGTCAGAAAAAACGTGTGACTATTGCATCGATTTTGGTCTTAGGGGCTGAAATTATCCTCTTAGATGAACCGACTGCAGGTCAAGACCAGAAGAACTATACTGAGATTATGGAATTTCTTGAAGAACTGCATCAAAAAGGTCATACCATTGTCATGATTACCCATGATATGCAATTGATGCTGGATTATTCGGATAGGGCTCTTGTCATGGTGGATGGGGAATTGATTGCCGATACTGATCCAGCTAGTCTTTTGAGCAGTCCTGAGCTGTTAGTAAAAGCCAATCTAAAAGAAACTTCTATCTTCAACTTGGCTAAGAAACTCGACGTGGATCCACTTGCTTTAACGGCATTTTACAAAGAAAGGAGAGAAGGATGCAAGCTAAATTAATCGGTTACCAGCATAGAGATACTGTGATTCATCACTTGTCAGGAGCTGGGAAACTCCTCTTTTTCATTCTCGTGTCATTGGCGGCCATGATTAGCTATGATACCAGACTGCTTGTTCTGATTGCCATATTTTCGGTCTTTCTCCTCTATTTGTCAGAAATCCGTTTTAAAGATGTTTCCTTTGTAGCCGTTTTTGCTACGGTATTTGCGATTTTGAATGTCTTGATGGTCTATCTCTTTTCTCCCGAGTATGGGGTTGGACTTTACGGAGAGAGAAGTGTGATTTGGCAGGGAATCGGTGCCTACACTCTGACCAGTCAAGAGCTCTTTTATCTGCTAAATTTGGCTATTAAGTACCTTTGCACCATTCCTCTGGCTATTATCTTTTTGATGACAACCCATCCTAGTCAGTTTGCTTCCAGTTTAAATCAGATTGGTGTTCCTTACAAGATTGCCTATTCAGTTAGCCTGACCTTGCGCTATATTCCAGATTTGCAGGAAGAATTCTTTACTATCAAGATGTCTCAGGAGGCGCGTGGGATGGAATTATCCAAGAAAGCTTCTCTTATGCAACGAATCAAAGGCAATCTGCGCATTATCACTCCCTTGATTTTTAGCTCGCTAGAACGCATTGATACCATTGCGACCGCCATGGAACTTCGCCGCTTTGGGAAAGAGAAAAAACGGACCTGGTACACTTATCAAGCTTTAAAAACGGGAGACTATCTTACTATACTAGTTGCCATTTTATTTTTAGTAGCTAGTTTAGTATTGATTTGGCAGAACCAAGGACGGTTTTTCAATCCTTGGAAATAGCTTGAAAAAATTGAAAAATTCAAGTTGTTTCTATTGACAATAGTTCTGAAAGTGATATACTAGGTAAGTAGTTTCGCTGATTTACTTCAAACCTGTTGTGAGGTAAGTTAACGACGCCTTAACCACGCTGTCTGCTGAGCTTGACTCCGGGCAGTGTGGCTATTTTTTTGCATTGGTGAAAGGAAGCAAGTCATGACAAATCATATTGTATTATTTGAACCTCAGATTCCACAAAATACAGGAAATATAGCGCGGACTTGTGCTGCAACCAACTCTCCCCTTCATATCATCAAGCCCATGGGCTTTCCTATAGATGACCGCAAAATGAAGCGGGCTGGTTTGGACTATTGGGATAAGCTAGAGATTTATTTTTACGACAGTTTAGAAGATTTCATGTCTCAGATGAAGGGAAAACTCTATCTGATTTCGAAATTCGCTGAGAAAGTGTATTCTGAGGTGGATTTATCGACTGATGAGGATCATTATTTCCTCTTTGGACGTGAAGACAAGGGCTTACCTGAGGACTTTATGCGAGAACATCCTGAGAAGGTTCTTCGTATTCCCATGAATGATGAACATGTACGTAGTCTCAATGTGTCTAATACCGTCTGCATGATTGTTTATGAAGCCCTTCGCCAGCAGAATTTTGCTGGATTAGAATTAGTTCACACTTATGAAGTGGATAAATTGAAATAAAAAATGAGAATGAACTAAATGCTTGCGCTTGCAAGCGTTTTTTGTTATGATAAAAGAGTCTTCAGGGCTGGGTGTAATTCCCGACCGGCGGTAAATTTGACTATCTATTTTAGCTTTCTCGTCGTTGTTTTGTCTCGATATACTTTAAGTATTATCTTCGACTGCGACGCCTAGATAAATCTAAAATATCTTAGTCAAATAAGTCCGCGAGCGCAAGCTGATGTGGTGAGATTCCACAACCGACAGTATAGTCTGGATGGGAGAAGACGAAAGAATAGCTTTGTCTGTTCGGATAGATTTATAGCTAAACTGTAACCGCTTCCTCAATAGAGTGAGAGGGAACTTTTGGGATATAAAAAGTGAGAATAGATAGAGGAATCCTTTCTAACTTCTTCTGATTTTATAGAAAATTGGAGGAACCTGTTATGACAAACACACGTCGACTTTCGACCATTGCGATTCTATCAGCCATCTCATTTGTGCTGATGTACTTTGACTTTCCGCTTTTGCCAGCGGCGTCCTTCCTCAAGATCGAATTTAGTATCTTGCCAGTCCTTGTGGGTCTGGTGGTCATGGATTTGCCTGCTGCTCTAGGAGTTCTCTTGCTTCGCTCACTCTTGAAATTGCTTCTTAATAGCCAGGGAGTGAATACTTACATTGGTTTGCCAATGAATATCGTAGCTTTGGGAGTTTTTGTCATCGTCTTTGCTTTGATTTGGAAAAAGGAACGGACAACCCTTCGTTTCCTACTAGGCTCTATAGCTGGAACTATTGGCTTGACCGTGGCTATGTTGGTTCTCAACTATGTTTACGCTGTTCCTTTGTACGCTAAGTTTGCTAACTTTGATATTGGAAAAATTTTGGGACTTTCCAACTACCTAATGACTATGGTGTTGCCTTTTAACTTGATTGAGGGTGTAATCTTTTCCGCTTCATTCTGGTTGTTGTATGTTCTCTTGAAACCAACCTTAAAACATTATGAGAGATAAACAAACATTTTTAATGAAGGGCAGTTTTGCCCTTTTACTTTTCGTTATTCTTGGCTACATGGTCAAATTTTACCCTGAAACGCTGGTCAGTTTTGACCAACCGATACAGACTGCCGTTCGAGGAGACTTACCAGATTATTTGACTATTCTTTTTAGGGCTATCACACGCTTGATTGATATTCCAGTGATTATCACTTGGGTTGTCATTACAGCTTTTGTCTTTTATCATAAGCGGTGGAAGATAGAAAGTTTCTTCATGCTAGGAAATCTGGCTTTGGCAGGTCTTTTAATCGTGACCTTTAAAAATATCTACCAGCGCCCACGACCAGATATATTACACTTGGTAGAGGAGAAGGGATTTTCTTTTCCAAGTGGCCATTCTCTGGCTGTAACCTTGATGGTAGGCACTCTGATTGTTGTCCTCAGTCAACGGATGAAAGATCCAGTCTGGAGAAAAATCGTGCAAATCGTGCTAGGTCTCTACCTAGTCAGTGTGCTGGTATCGAGGGTCTATCTGGGAGTTCATTACCCATCAGATGTCCTTGGCAGTCTCAGTGTGGGCTTGGGAGTCTTGTTTATCGAGTTTCCCTTCTATGATAAGCTACGCTTCCAATGGCGATTTAAAGGCAAGCAGAAGTGAGTATCAAATTCCCTTGAGGAGAAAGAAATGAAAGTCAATATAGCAGATCTTCATCCGACTCAACTATACTTATCAGAAAAGAAGTTACAAGATATCCAGATGCTTTATCAGTCGGTAGAACTAAACAATGTTGATCCAATTAGTATTCTTGCATTTGGAAATTGCTTGTTGATTACAGATGGGCATCACAGGGCTTATCAAGCTTTATTGGCAGGTTGGGATACGATTTCTGCTGAGTGGGATAGAGACGGTGGTGATGAACTATATCATCTCTATGCGCAAGCTTGTGAGGAAAGAAAGATTTACTCTGTTCTGGATTTAAAAAATCATATCTTAGCTCAAGATGAGTATGAAGCAAAATGGTATAACTGGTGCGATGGTTTTAATCAAGCAGCAACTCTTTTGTTGAAAAGGAAAGCAGATGAAACAGATCTTACAAATAGATAATGCACTGCGTCTTGTTCCTTATTATAAGGTCAATCATTGTGAGGAAGCTTTTGCTTGGTATCAGGATGTGAACTTGGTTTACCTCGTAGATGGGGTGAAGCTTCCTTACAGTCAAGAAACTTTGGAAACCATGTATTCCTATTTGAATCAGCATGGTGAGCTTTTTTGGATTGAAGTCAAGGAGAAGAGTGAATGGTTTCCAATTGGGGATGTTACACTATCTCAGGATAATCTCCCTATTGTGATTGGGAATTCTGCTTACCAACATCGAGGACTTGGAAAAAAGGTTCTAAGTACTTTGATTGAATTGGCTCGAATAAAAGGATGGAAAGAATTGAGAGTCAAGGAAATCTACACTTACAATCATGTATCTAGGCGCTGTTTCAAGTCGCTTGGATTTATGGAAAATGGAGCAACAGAAAAAGGAACGAGTTTTGTATTGAAATTAGTCTAATCTAACTTGTTTTTTAACTAAAAATCTGATAAACTAAATAGTAATTGAATAGAAATCTGCAAGACTAGTAACTCAAGGGAAGTATATCAGGGAGGAGAGCCGTGACTGCAAGCTCTCTATATGAAAGCTGGGTGAATTCACTTGCGCATGGATTTAGAAATGAAGGTCTGACTTGTCAGATGAAAACGGATGGTACCGCGTGTCGACGCTCCGAGTGGAGTTTTTGACA